>JBMFJL010000081.1:0-2855 GCA_049973735.1 Nanopusillaceae archaeon | reverse complement strand
GGCATACTTACAATTTTCTTTCTATTTGTCATATTAAAATATTATCAATAAAGCTATATAAATCATTTTTATATAAATATTATTCATTTTTATTATTTTCATCATCCAATTTATCTTTTATTTTCCTGATTTCATCAATATCCTTTTCATCATAGATAATTAATTTATTTCCAACTCTTGTTATCCTTATATTTTCTAATGTTTTTTCATGTTCCTCTAATGAATTATAAAAATCTTTAATTGGAATTTTAATTTTTACAGCGAGTGTATTTAATACATCTATAGTTGATAAATAAATATTTGCATATCCATCTTTAATACTAAAATCTTCACAAAGAAATCTTCTAAGATACAATTTTTTTAAATTTACAGCTGTTTTAAAATATTCTACTAAAAGGCTATTACATTTAATAATTGATGTAGAAGATTTGCTATTAGGTACTAAAGCAATAAAATAATCATACCCAGTTTGTTTAACATTATCTATAAATGAATTAACATTTTCCAATTCAAGATTTAATGTTTTTTCATCTTTTATAATTGATCTGAAAAATCTTTCTAAATCATCATCATATTCAAATAAGTCATATATTATATAAATCCACCACCCTTCTTTATCTTTAATTCTTTCAAATTTTTCTAATAAAATTACATCTTTAAAATTATTTTTCTTTAAATATTCTACCGCATCTACATATTCCGACAAATGTATAACATTGTCTTTACTAAATCCAATTACTCTTATTTTATTATTTTTTAATTTTGGAATATATCCATAGTCAATTACTAACCAATCATTTACATCATCAATATATACATAATCTTTATCCACCAAATTTTTTGTTTCATCATCTACAACAAATATTGCATCTTTAAAATAAAACTTAATTTTTCTAATATTTAATTTATTTATATATGGATTACTTGTTAGAAATGATCTTAAATAGAAATATACTGCCATTTTTATATTCCATATATTTCATATCCTTTTGCCATAAAATCTTCTGTATCCTTTATCCTAAACAATAAACCAGATTCCATATCTGTAATATACATTTTATTAAAATCAAATATTATATACATGCTCCAATCATCTTCCATTATTTTTCTTTCAAATAAATATTCTATAACATATTTAGCTCTTATATATAAGTATCCGAATATATGATATGGAGAAATAAGAATATCTACTTTCTTTATTATTCTATCATAATCTTCTACAGTGCTTTTTATTAGAGAATATCCCATAAAAATTCTACTAAAATCATTTATATTAGTTGAACCATTTTCTAAACCACGATATAAACTCTTCAAATATTTTTCAAATATTTTTTTATAATAATTTAAATCTCCATATTTCCAAAACATCGCATTCTTATAATCTGTATAAATAATTTTGTCTGGTAAAATTCCTTCTACCCATATACCATTTATTTGATCTAAAGCATAATCATAAAATTCTAAATCCGATTCTGAATATGGATGAAAAAATCTTGTAATTATAATAGAATTATTATTCTTTATTTTATTTACTAAATCATTCAAAAGTTCTATTAAAAATGGTTCATCAGAATATAAATATATTACCATTCTTTCGGGAATATTTTCTGGGATGTAATCTTTTGCTAAAATATAATCATAATTCTCATATCCTTCCTCTTTATCTAATCTGTATATTCTTTTGTTATATATACCATATAATCCAGGTTCTACGTTCAACATCTCAAAATCCATTTAAGGTAAATGATTTTCAAAATTTATAAACAAACTTAGAAATATTTATAAATTTTAACAATTTACTATTTGGTATGACAGTACAAGTTTTAGAACAAATAGAAGAAGAAAAATTGTTTTCAGAGGAGTTATTTGATAAAGAAAAATTAAAAAAATTGGGTTTGGAAGTTAGAGAATTTGTTGCAGATCCAGTAGTATATGAAAATGAAGAAGTTTTATATGCGTGGATTGAATAATTTTTGGAAATTTATATTTAGGTTTATTTTTATCTATTTTTAGGTTATTATATATTTAAATTATCTACTTAAATACTTAATAAAACTTATAAAGATATGATAAATCCACATATAATTTATAAAATTTATAAAAAATAAGGTAACAAATAATCTTATGAAAGAAATTCCTAAATTAGAGGAAAAATTATCATTCTTAGAAGAATTAATATTGTTAATTTTATACTTATCTAAAGAAGAAATTTTATCTTATGACTTAAAATTAAATGATATCATATTTCTAATTTCTCAAGAAATTGATGAATTAAAAAATATTGATTTTAAACCAACAATATATGGCATATATAGTGAAAAAATAAAGAAGACTATTGAAGAATTGGTAAATAAAGATTATATTAAAATTATAGATGACAGATTGATTTTAACAGATGAGGGTAAAAATATTGCTGAAGATATATTAAATAATTTAGATAAAAAAAATCTAGATGTAATAAAGGAAAATATTGAGTTTTTTGAAGGATTAACTTATGAAGAAATATTGTCATTTCTTTATTATAAATTTCCAGAATATTTTGAAAAAATAAGAAAATTACAATCAATTGAAAATAATAGATTGGAAATTGCCATAGAATTATATAAAAAAGAAAAGATATCTATTGAAGCAGCTTCTGAAATTGCTGGTATATCTTTATATAAATTTATTGAAATATTAAAAAGTAGAAAATTGATATAGTTATATCAAGATTAAAAAGATTGCAAGAGCTGAAACTTATATACAAATTTATATAAAAAAGTATATACTTTTATACATTTGAATACATATAAATATGTGTATAGCTTTTTTAGATGTCTGTAAATCTTTATTATCAGATCTTTTAAATTTTCGAG
>JBMFJL010000080.1:0-2891 GCA_049973735.1 Nanopusillaceae archaeon | reverse complement strand
GATATATTAAATTTAATAAAAAGACCACTCTATCATATAGTTAGAGCTAGTGTCTTATCTTCTATTTTCTATGTAATTATTCATTATTTGCTTCCTATGGTACCACCTATGTACGCAGGATTAGTTTCTATTTTTTTTAGCAATACTATTTCTATATTATCATTTAGAGAAGCTTATAAGGCATGTATTAGGATTATTTAAATGGATAATGTTTATCTATAAAACAATAATGAGGATAATAAAAAGATATATTTAGTTATATTATCTTTTATTCTAAAGTGGGGCGGGTGGGATTTGAACCCACGACCTTCCGGTCTTCAGCCGGACGCTCTCCCGGTCTGAGCTACCGCCCCAAATATATTATCTTATTTTCTTATACTAATTTATTAACTTTCTATCAAGGCTCTATTAATTATTAGAATAATACCTTCTTTAAAAGCCTTCAAAATAAGATAATATAGTTTTCTATCAACTTCAAGTTCTTTATAAAGAATTCCATCTATATATAAATCGTAAGTTATCATCCTAGATCCATCAGAAAACTGAATACTTGGATAATAAACAAGTTTTAAGGTATTATAATTTATTTCTTTAATAAATACAGGCTTATTATGAAATATTTTTTCTATTTTCGGATCTTTTATTCCTATTGACGTAGTTCTAGGCAAATAATAACAATTAAAACCATACTCATCTGCTTCTTTTAAATTTACACACATATTTTTTATTTCATTATCCATCAAATAATTTAAAACAGGAATCAATCCCCCAGAATAATCCTCTCCGAAGAGATAGATATTCCCCTCTCTAGCAATACTTATAGGTATATTGTTTTCATCAGACCAATGGACAAGATCTAGCATATTTTTATCTAATATTAAAGGTCTTTTATCACCATTCTTTTCGATCCATGCGATTGAATATCCGTCTACCAGTTTAATAGAACGATGAATTAAATCATTATGTACAAAAGCAGACAATTCTACATAACCATCGTTGAAATTTGTAGATATTTTTATTGAATATGAATAATCAGTAAATTCTTCAATTGATCTAATATACTTAAGTATTTTATCTAAATATCTATTATTTTTCCTAAACTTTTTTATATTGCCATTATAATCTATATATAATGTCATTATTTAGAACATAAGGAAAAATCTTCAATTAACCTTTGTATGTTCTTCACAAATTCGGTGAAATTTGTAAATATTTGCGCATAGATGTTTATACTTCTCATAAATAATTATGTTATATTCAATATATTTTAAAACTTTTTAGTAGTGACATAACATAATAAGCAGTTGAAAGATTCTAAAATATTATAATGATCGAAAAATACTATGAAATATTAAAAAATAGACCCTTTCAAATAGAGGTAATAAAAAGAATATTGAATGATATAGAAGAAGGAAAAAAATATATAATATTAGATTCTCCTACAGGTTCAGGTAAAACTATTATTGCCTTGGTGGTAGCAGATATAACTAGTAAAAATGATTTCATTACACATATAGCGGTAAGAACAACGGAAGAAATAAAGAGATATTTAGAAGATTCCGAAAAAATAGATACAAAAATCAAGGTTTTTCCGAATAAAAGAAAGACATGCCCTTTATTTATTAAATCTGGTTTATCTGGTGAAGAAATAGTCTGTGGAGATTGTATATATAAAAAGAAAGTTTATGATTATAACAAACTTTATAAAAAATTAAAAAAATATGACTATGATTTTGTTAAATTAACTGAAATAGAAAGAAAGAAAATAAAAATAAAGGGTGATGGGAGATGTATATATCATTCATTTAAGAAAGTAGATTCTAAAATATATGTTTCTACATATCCATATGTTTTTAATCCATATCTCAATGATTTAATTTCTTTAGAGGGGGAACCAGATTTTCTAATTTTAGATGAAGCACATAATTTATTAACTACTATATTAAACACTGTATCTATCTCATTTAAAAAATATATAGAAAACGGTTTTGGAAAAAGAGGTTTTGAAAATCTATTTTTTCAAGATATTATAAATGAAATGAAAATTATAAAAGATGCACTTAAAATGGAAAATTTTGAGTATGAAAAGATGGCAAAAGATTTATCCAATTTTTCAGATGAACTCATGATGTATATAGAAAATAGTATAATAAAAAAATATAATACAAGAGACATAAATATAATAAAGGAAAGGATGAAAAGAAGTCAAAAGGAAATATACATAGATGAAGATAAATTAAAATCTATCTTAGATAAACATTCAGATTTAATTGAGAGAATATCATTTTATTGGGAAACCTATAAAAGATATTTAATTAGAAAAAGATTAGATTTGCCAAAGAAAAGATGGAATATAAGTAAAATATTAAAATTGTACATTACTTTGCAGGATAAAGATGTATTTTGGATAATGAATGGATACAAACTAGAAGGATATGTAACCAAATTTGAAAATATAATAAAATCTTTGGATAATTATAGATCAATAATATTAATGTCTGGCAGTATATTTTCTAAAGACGATTTTATAAGGTTATATAAAGTAGATAAAGACTTAGTAGATTATATAAAAGTAGATATAAAATATGGAAAGAAAAGTTATGAGATAATCTATAATTTCTCGTCGAGATATAGTTCTAGATATGATAAAAGAAATATAGAAAATTTGATAGGAGATATAAAACTGATAATGAATAATTTAGATAAATATCAATTATATATGTTCTCATCATATTCTTTTATGGTTGAAATATATGAAAAATTAGAGGATAAAGAAAGAATATTTTTAGATGATGGAGAAAAGCCAATAAATAGAATTTTAAAAACTAGTAAAGATGTTATATTTACTTATGCAAGATCAAGATTTATAGAAGGAATTCAATTGGTTAAAG
>JBMFJL010000079.1:0-2933 GCA_049973735.1 Nanopusillaceae archaeon | reverse complement strand
TGCCAAAAAAAGTAAGAGAACTGGATGAAAAATTAGGAATAAATATATTCCCTAAAAATCGGAGTTAAGGATGTAAAATAATTCAACGAATATCTGATGTGTGTTCTAAAAGATCAATCTTCTTTGAATGAATATCTATTTCAGTTGCTTTAGATAGATCTTTAACAGGTTTCTTTGGAATTTTTCTGATTTCTTTGTTCATAAAATATCTGAATAAAATGTAATATATAAAATTGATATTTGTCAGATTATCTCCCGAAATTTTTAAATATTTGAAAATCATAAGTTTATATTGTGGATAACCCTATAAACCAAGTCGAAGAACATTCCTATGGCAACAATAAAAATAGTTTAAAGTTTACAGGGAATTGGTTTATAGACGCAGGGATTTTAGGTTTTATCAATTTAATGGGGGAGGTTTATGGGTGGGATTTAAAAAAATTGCAAAATGAAATAACCCAAAACCATATTGCAGTTTATTTTGGGTATTTTCCATTCGCATATTTTTATAAATGGTTATCTGAAAGGAATAAAAATGTAGATCAATCATTAATGAATAATTTTTTGGAGTATTTAGAAAAAAACAAAAAATTATTAAAAGATAATGATGATAATCAACTATTTAAGCAATTTGATAATATTTGGAATCAATACATTAAAAAATTATTTAATGATAAAAGTAATAATAGACTTCCCATTGATGATTCATTTTATAAAAATTTTTTATTTTTTAATAATTCTTTTGATGGTGATAGGCAAGAATTCTCTTTTTATAATACAATAAGTTTTAATTCTGATCTTGAGAAGGAACTTAAAACAATAGATAAGTCAATAAATAAATTTTTACCATCTGAAGAAGAGTTTTCAAATATTAATTATACAAAATTTTTTACAGAGCCATTCAAAAAGCAATTTCCATATTTTTTTGTTTACTTGCTTTGTTTTAAATATGCATTTGAATATTATAAAGGCATAGGACATATATTTTTTTATTCAAATGATTTAGAATTTACATATGAAATTAATAAAAAACTGAGAATATATAATAAATTATATAAACATAATAAACAAAATAAAGATAATGAAAAAAATTTAATTTTAAAAATTACTTGGCAGCAAATAATAGATACTTTAGTAGAATATAAATCATCTTGGAGTTTGGAAAATATGTACATAATCTCTTACCAAAATCTAGTTAAACAACAAATAGAAGATGTTGAATATATTGGCATTCCAAAACTTCAAGCATCAATAATCTTGGATGACACGATTAGAGATGCTTTAAATAAATATATTCAATATAGGAATTTAAATTCCAGTAATAAAAATTCAGTATGGCTTATTAAGAAATTTATTGAAGGAGAACCCCTCTATCCAATAATTTTAAATCATGTGGAATTAGTTTTAAACGAGGAAAAATTAAATTTAGAATCTTCTGAATTGTTATACGCCTTGGTTATTGAGGCGAATATCCTAAATTTCAAATTTAAAAATAAAAAAGAGCTATTATTTTCAGATAAATATTTAGAAAATTATAAAATCTTGATAGACGATATAAAAAAAGATATAAGATTTACATCATTTATTGTAAGTCTTATTCAACAGGTCTTTAAAGATAAGGAGACAAAAAAAAGAATTGCTCGAGAATTGGTGGAGGCTCTGAAAGCAAAGGACAAAAATATGTTTTTATATATTTTATTTAAAAATACTAACAAAGAAAAAGAAATATGGTCAAATCATAACATAAATGAATGGATGTTTAATAGAATAATAAAGAATGATATAAGTTTCGAAATGTATGGTTTAATATTAACAATATATTTATTAAGAGGTGAAAAGAATGCAAGAGAATGAACAAAAATTTTTGGTATATTGGAAAAAAAGTGTTGGAGGAGAATCCCTAAAGTTAGACCTCAAAGATTTGAAAGATAAAGTAAGTAAAGTATTCCAATATGAAACTGATAACTATAAACAAAAATTGGTTTACAATCTTCTTGAAACTGTGAAAAATAATGACCAAAAAGAATTTTTTTATATTTTATTAAAAACAATTAACAAACCAAAAGAGGATTATAAAGAATTGTGGGAATATCTTCAAAAAAATTTCGATATTATGCCAGAAAATATTTTTGTAAATTTTGCATATACTCTTATTATTAGCATAATGTCAACATATGCTGGTGAGAAAAATGAATGAAAATATAAATACTGGAAAAATGGAGAACATAGAAACAAACCAGGGCGGAAAATACATAGTGATGGACATAGTTTTTTATGCTGGGTCATTAAACTATGATCAAGGATCTGGAAACTATCAGGAATTGAAAAAAATTACAAAATGGGATGGAAAACAATACACTTTAGTCAGTAGATATGCATTGAGATATAGTTTATTAAAAACCGCGGAGGATGTTTTAAGATTTTGGAAAAATGCAACAGGTACAGAGCTAGAGAGGGCAGGGGGTGAAAATAAAACCGTTATTCAACCTTCTCTTGATGTTTTACTATCTGGCAAGATACTAAAAATACCTGAATTTGATTTATTTGGTTACTTAATAACCAGCACAACTCCTCAAAATTCTAGAGAGGCTCCCGTAAAAATAAGCCATGCAATATCTATGACACCTTATACTTATGATTCTCATTTTGCAGGTAACTTAGGTTTTGCAAAAAAGATGGTAGAGGCAGGAAGTGCAAAAAAAATGGACCCAAATTTATTTACAATAGAAGAGCATCAAACATACTATATTTACACGGTAGTTATTGATGTAAATAGAATTGGAAAAGATGTTATATATATCGAAAAAAAGGAGAAAAAAAAGGAAAAAGATACAGAAAAAGATGAGAATAAAAATAAAAAAGATATAGAAATTATTGAAAAAGAGGGGAAAAAAATAATAAAATTAGAAGGCAATGAGATAAAATTTGATCCG
>JBMFJL010000078.1:0-3000 GCA_049973735.1 Nanopusillaceae archaeon | reverse complement strand
TTGAAGAAAAACTTTCTGAATCTGGATATAAGAAAATGTTAAACCTCATAAAATCAAAATTTGGAAAAGGACTATTAGAATCTCCAGTTGTTATATCTGGATTGATAAAGGTTATATATGCAGTGTTGTGGTCAATAATTATATTCATAACCAATATAGCATTAGTGTTAAATGAAATGTTTAATATTAAATCTAATAGATTAAAAATCATTGGTGTACTAACGGCACTTGGTATAAGTAATGTGTTTTAAATATAAAATATTTTATATGAGGTAATCATATGATAGTTCAAAGATTTTTAGTCGGTTATAAGAAAAATCCAAAATTAATACTTGGTTTATATAAAGAAGTATACGGTGTCAAGAAAAATAGTTTAAGTGAAGAGGAAATACGAAAATTGCATAAAGACACCATTGATCTTCTAGAAAATCTCTTAAATAATCAAGATATAAATGATGCTTTAGTAAAGTTTTTCGGCAAGATAAAGCAGTTTAAATATTCTGGATATGATATAGAACAAAAATATCTTATTCTATCAAGTGCTGTAAAACATGGTAGAAAGAATAATGAAATACTAAAAAAATATATAGACTCAAAAGATAATGAAAAAGTCGCCAAGATAATAGACTATTTAGGTAGAATAGTTGACATAACTTTGGGTGAGGAAAATAAGTTACCATCAGTATACAATGCTGAACTAAAAGATCCAAAAGAATTAATGTCATCAATTAAAGAACCAAATGATGTAGATGAAAACAAAATAAAAGATAACAACTCTGGTTTAAAATCAACTATATATAACTTTATATCATCAACTGGTAGTAAAATACGTGATATAGCAGTAGAAATAGATAAGTTCTTTAAAAAAATTGCAGGTTACGAATATGTAAGAGATTTCCTAAAGGATTTGATAGATGATATACTGTATATAGTTGTTGATTATCCAAAAGTTGTTGGATTAGCAGGTCTAATGACTTTAGTAATGATATATTTTAGATATAGGTTAAACAAACTAATAAAAAGTGATACTAATACATTGATATCCAATTTCAAAATAGCATTAAATAAACTTTCAAATTTGAGTATACTAACATCAAATTTCGTAAAAGCAGGTGTAAAATTATCAGTAATGTCCTCTTCTGTATATTTGTTAAAGAAGATTTTTAATGATCTTAAACAAGAACACAAGAAAAGATATAAAAATAAGTTAATGGACTTATATGAAGGAACAGAAGATGCATTAGATAAAATTGAAGAGAAACTTTCTGAATCTGGATATAGGAAACTAATAAACTTAATAAAACAAAAGTTTGGAAAAGGGCTATTAGAATCTCCAACAGTTGTAACTGGATTGATAAAGGTTATATATGCAATACTTTGGACGATAATATTGTTTCTAACATATACCGCACTTTTACTTTCTGAAGTATTAGGTAAAAGATCACATATACCAAAAATATTTGGTATTATAGTCGCACTTGGTTTTGCTAGTTAATCATAAATACTTACATATAAGGAATATTATATATGGGATTAAATAGTTATAAAACTTTATTAACTGAAAGTTCAACAAACAAACTTAATGATATTATAAAAAATATATTAAACATTCTTAGTAAAATAAAAAATGTCATAAAAGATATCAAAGTTGCCAAATATGTAAAGGCATTTTTTGGAATGATAGATTACTTCCTAACACCATTTACGTATGGCGTTAAATCTGAACTTATATATAAAGAAAATCCTAAACTATATCTCTATGCAGGTGTTCTAACATTGTTAATGATAAGTCCGTATAAATTTCTATCAAAAAGATTAGACGAATCATATATTGTAAATATTATAAGAAAAGTTACAAATGGAAGAATTATTATATTTGATGTAAAAAAATCGGTTATTTTCAACTCTTTAAGCATTGTAACCAAAAAATTCATAAAAATAGAAAATTCATATAGAATAAAAGGTAGTGAAGAAATTCTAGACAACATGAACAGTTTAATAAACAACATTAAAAATTTTGTTTTAAAGAAAAAAAATAAAAGTTTACTATTTGAAGATGAAATTAATAAAAGGTCTTTTGATATAGATACAATACTATGCATATATACAGTATTTTATACAAATCTTACATTAATACTAGCATTACAAACTGGTCATGAAGAATATATTGGTTCATTAATAATAGTACTAGTAGCAATCGGAGTATTAAGTTTATAAGGTTTTAAATATTATGTACTATAAGTTATTGAAATACTTTTAAAATTTATTGGAATATTGTGTTTTTTATTAAGTACAAATAAAGAAATAAACTATTTATAAGGGGGTCAAACTTATGTATAAGAAAATTAATCCATATGAAATCCTTTTGATTGAGTCAGAAGAAGCAGACAAGAAATCTTCAAAAATAATAGGATTTCTTAAGAAACTAGTTAGAATATTAACTCTTGGTCCAGTTAGAGAAAAGTTTGTAAAAGCCTTGAAAAATTTTATAATTCTAACAAAAGACAAAGAGACATACAAAATTATATTAACATTATTAAAAGAATATCCTACTGAAGTTATAGGTGCATTTGTAGTTACTTTAAGTATAGCATTTTCACCAGAAATTATATCATACGTAATGAAAGATAAGATACAAAATGCACTTGGATCATTAATACAAATAAATCCAGAAAATGTCTTGATAAACTATATAAAAATAGGTATAAAAGTTTCAACATTGATAGCAGCAATCATGATCGCACCTAAGTTACTCAAAAATGTAGCAGAAATGAGAAAAAGCAAAACAATCAAAGATTACAATGATATTCTTGCACTATATAGAAGATTGTTAGAAAAGGCCCAAGAAAACATAAAAGAAGGACAAAATGAAGAAAAGAATCCAGTAGGTAATACAGGAAATAATCCACCAAGAAGAGGCAAAAAGGGAAGTTATAATTTATTTGAAAGTTTAGAAGATGAAGTAGATATGGAAAATGAAGGTGAAGGTGTAAAAGAAAC
>JBMFJL010000077.1:0-3106 GCA_049973735.1 Nanopusillaceae archaeon | reverse complement strand
GCGTCATAATCCCTACTTTTAATAGCGAGAAAACAATCGACTTAGCAGTAAGATCCGCATTAGAAATTACAGACGATGTTATTGTTGTAGATTCATTTTCCAAAGATAAAACTGTAGAAATTGCTGAAAAAGAAGGTGCTAAAGTAATACAAATTAAAGGTAGTAGATTAATTGCTAGAATTGAAGGTTGTAAAATTGCTAAAGGAGATTATATAATAAATTTAGATTCTGACATGTATTTTACTGAAAAATTTAAAGAATATATAGAAAATAATAGAAGAAAAAGTTATTTCATTAGGAGAAATAACTATAGGAAAAGAGATAGTATATAGACTAATAAAAATGGATAGAGAGATAACTCATAAAAAATGGAAAGAAAATTTGGATGTATATAAAGGTGGAATCATACCCAGAATGTATGAAAAAAATCTATTATCGAAAGCATATGAAATGATTCCAAAAAATTTGATAAACAATTTGCATGCATTTGAAGATAGTGTAATATATTATAATGTTATGAAAATATACAAAGGAAAAATTCATTATATTCCTGATGCAGTTTATCATATAGAAGATGATTCTTTGTATTCATTTATGAAAAAATGGTATAAATATGGTAAAAATGCCAAATTATTGAGAGAAACAGAATATGAAAAGCTTATATATGGAAGAAAATCTAGACCAAATTTAACTAATATAGAAAAAATAAAATTATTACCTTTAGTATTAATAAAAGGAATACCATTTTTTCTGGGATATTATTTATAAATTATTAAAAAGTTATGTGTGTATAAATATTTAATGGATTATGGATACTTTAGATATTTCATAGAAAGAATAAAACAGATAGAGTTTGTTAAAAGATATTATGAATATATAGTTATAATTTTGTTAGATCTTATATTAGCTGTAAATTTTACAAGATTGGGAAATATATATGGAATTGATAACAATATCTTTCCTTATAATTATCCTGTAGTAGCTTACAAATACCTAATTTATTCGTTATATTCATATTATCCTTGGTTAAATACCTTAGGATCTTTCTCTTTGGGATCTTTCTTTATAAACTTTCCAGTTTTTGTATTTTCTAACATAATATTTTCAGATACCTTCTTTATTTTCTTTTTGTTATTAGTTGGTTCAATCTTTTTATTTAAATTAGTAAAAGAAATATTAATAGATAATCTCTCAAAAGACAATGTAAACAACAAAGTTTTATTTTTATCAGGAATTTTATCAGTGATATTCTTTGCCTTAGGAAATCAAAGTGGTGGAGTAACCAATACATCTTTATCTATTATATATAACTATACTTTTTTTCCTCTATTATTATACTCTATTAGAAAATATTTTACTTCTAATGATTTTATCAAATCTATTATATGGTTATTAATTCTTATACCAGTATTTTTTATTGAATTTTATGTTGGTATTCCTGTATATGCATTACCCCTTGCTATATTATTATTAATATTTGTGTTATATTATTCTATAAAAGGTATTCTTTCAAAAAAATATCTTAGGGTGCTATTAATATTTGTATTAGGAGGAATATTTATACTGATAAAATTTGTAGAAATTTTTGGGGTATACAATATGTTTTTAAATGAGGATTTTATCAAAGTATCGTTTCAATATTGGATAATAAACGCAGAATATGCCGGATTAGAACTTACTATAAGAGGTATGAATGCATATTCTGGTTTACCAAATCAAATAACCTATTTTTTTACATTTTTAATTCCAATAATTTATTTGTCGATATTTTTTACTAAAAATTTGAGGAATAAGGGAGAAATATTATTTATAATTTCGTCAATATTAATCTTTGTATTTTTGTATTCAATGCCGAATGTTCCATTTTCAGACTTCTGGAAATATTTGTACTTTAAATTTCCAATAATGGCAGACTTAAGAACACCTCGTATAATTATAGCACCATTTTTGGAGTTTTTAATGTCTATTGGAATCGGTTTAGGATCTTATATAATAATAAATTATTTTTGGAATAAAAAACCAAAATACAAAATTGCTGGAACTTTGATACCATTTATAACAATATTCGGAGTATCATATACTTTGCTTTTATACGGAAGCCCAGCTACAATTCATATTCCAAAAGAGTTTATTAGTACAGTTAATTATATTAATGAACATTCAGATTATAATTCTTTAGTATTGGTGTTGCCGATATTTCTTACAGAAAATGGTGAGAAGTGGTATGAAGGTCCTAGTCTGTTTTCCATTTTCCTTAAGCCATATCCTATATTAGGAGGATACTATTATAGTTTAGATCAGAATTGGTTCAATATTGTGAATAACGTATATAATAATTTATATTTCGGAAATATTAGTAATTCTTCCACTACCTATACTATAAACTATTTTTATTTATTTAATGTAGAATACATAATAGTAGAAAAAGATGCTGAAGCCATCTATCCCCTTGCATATTTTAATCCAAATAACGATATAAATTATTTATATAATGGATTAAATACTTATCAAAACTTAGGAATAATCCGTTTAGTATATAATAACTCTTTATATGAAGTATATTCTACGAATGTTAATTCATCATTAGCATTTATATCATATGATTATTATTCTATAAATGATCTATTATCTTCAAATAATGCATCTTTAATGTTAATACCTGCAAAATTAATTTATATATCGCCAATAGAATATGAGATAACAATAAATCCAGAATATGTGAATAAAACTATCTATTTATATTTTATGATTCCTTATACAAATGGATGGATATTAAAAAATGGGAAAATATTAAATGAAACAAATTATTATAATTATACATTATTTGAAATAATTCCCTATAATAGTACTTTAATTTTATATAATCAAAAAATACAAGATTCTACAAATAAAGGATTATTAGAAGTATTTGGAATAATAATATTGCCTTTAATAATATCTGGAATATTATATAAAGAAAAAGATAAATTAAGTAATAAGATAAAAATAAAGAATTGGTAAATTTAGTTTATATATTTTCTTAAAGTATTTAATTCTTTTTCGGCAATAGTATTCCAATCTTTATGTATCTCAATAAAGTTTTTTATAGTGCTATCTTTAAAGGTAC
>JBMFJL010000076.1:0-3122 GCA_049973735.1 Nanopusillaceae archaeon | reverse complement strand
CTCCCTATTTTTATTGTCTATCAAGATTTTTTCCCTTTTTATTCTTTCAATATCTTCCTTTATTTTTTGATATTCGCTTTCTATATCATAATACCTTGATATTTCCTCCAAATCATTTAACAATTCTTTTGCATTTTTTATATCAATTTCTAATTCTTTTTCATTCATATTTTTATAAATTTCTAGTTCTGCTTTTCTCTTCTCTAAAATATCTATAGAATCTTTTAGAAGGTCTTCTGATACTTTTTCATATTTTAGATTTTTCTTTTCTGATTCCAAATCTATTATGTTTTCTTTTAATATTTTTTCTTTTTCAATTAACTCATTTAATTTATTTAGTAAATAATTTTCTTGAGACAAAAGACTATAATCTATTTCATTTTCCAATGTTTTTAATTCAATATAATCTTTATATATCATTTCTCTTAATCTTTTCAATTCTTCATACCTCTTTGCCTCTTCTAGGAGTTGACTAATATCTTTATTTCCAAATAATTCTCTATATGTAATTATATCTTTAAATAAGCTATTTTTTTCTCTTTCCAAATATTCTTTTTCTTTTTCCAAATCTCTAAGTAATCCTTCTATAACTTTAAGGATGATTGAATAGTATTCTATATCAAACAAACTTTCTAACTTTTTTGTTAGCTCAATCTTACCAGATAATGATATATATCTGCCAAGATCTCCCTGTTTTATATACAATATCTCTCCAAATTTATCTGCTTTCCTTATATTTAAAATTTCTCTTATTTTTTTGTTTACTATTTCTGTTCCAGATGCAATTACCGAGCTCTTCTCTCCTTCATATAATACTGCTAAATTTTCTCCATACCTATTTATTTTTCTTTCTACTAAATATCTCTTATTTTCATCACCAAATTCTAATATTATAGTTGCACTCGTAGATGTATACCTTATTAAGTTTTCTACACTGTTTACATCTAAATATTGCAAAGAATCTTTTCCAAATAATGCATATAATATTGCTTGAAATATTGAGGTTTTTCCAGCACCATTCTCCCCTATTATTATGTTTTTATCATCAAAATTTATTGCTTTTTCTTTATACAATTTAAAATTTTCTAATTTTATGCTATATAGTTTCATTTTATTAGTTCATAAAATATATTTTCCCTAATCCTTTCTATATCTGAATCTTTACCAGAATACATTTCATCAATTTTTTCTCTAATCAAATTAAATATTTCTAATAACTCTTGTTTTTTACTTACAAATAAACTAGAATTAATTAGATCCTCTATTGTACTATTATCGTTCTCTATTTTAACTAAATCTAAAGTATCATATGTATATAGATCGTCAAGGATTAAATAACCCAAGTCTTCTAAAGAATCTATGAAATTTCTTAAAACATGATAATAATCTTTTTTATATTTTAGCCTAATTTTAATAATTGTATTTTTGTCTTTTTTAGAAATTTGTTCTTTCAAAATATTTAGATCGTGCTCATTATTTAATTCTCCTTCATAAATATATATTGGTCTTGTTTTTACCTCCACAAAATCTAATTTATTATCTCTTACATAGTAAAAGCCTTTCTTAGCATTTTCTTCTTCTATACTTATTTCTGTTCGCTCTGTAGATCCAGGTAATGCATATATTTTACCTTCACTTATCCATAAATAATTTTTGTGAAAATGTCCAAATGCATAATAATCCGCATCTGGTAATATGCCAGGTTCTACTATTCTAGGATCTTGATAATACTTTCCAAGTATACTTTCAGGGAACAATCTGATTGCACCATGAAACATAAATATTCTATAACCACTATTATCAAATCTTATTTTGCTTAACTTTATTTTGTAGTAGTTTCTTAATTCATCATGAGACAAATTTGATGGTTCAGAAATACCATAAATATATACATCCTTAACCAAATATGGTTCATCTGGTTTAGCTTCAATTATTAATCCTAATTTTTCAAATATTTTTAATATATTTTGTTTTTGTCCTTTTACATCATGATTTCCTTTAATGTATATTAAAGGTATGTTTTTCTCTTTCAATTTTAGCAATAAATCTAATATTTCTACAATCGTTGTCGAATCAATTCTAAAATAATCATCTAAGAAATCTCCAGAATGTATTATAAAATCTACATTTTCTCTAAGCGCAAAATCTACTACCTGTTTGAATGAATTTAAAAAATCTTTTTTTCTTATTTCACTAAATTTGACGGGAATTTGACATCCTATGTGGGTATCTGACACGTGAATGAATTTCATATATTGATATATGTATTAAATGTTTTTATTAATTATTTCTTGCAAATAATTTCTTAAATAATCTATTATTTTTTCTCTACTTTTTTTGTAACCATCAAAACTTATTTTTATGAAAAATGTATCATCACCATAAAATATGCTAACCTTATTTTTTATTATTAAATCATTTTTATCTATTCTTAAATATAAATTATAATTTTCGTCGAAATTTCCCTTCTTTTCTATATCCTCTATAGATAAACCCAAAGAAAGTAAATTTTTAAGAAATTTTTCAACTACTTCTTTCTTATTTATCCTTATTTCATATATGCCAATTTTGTTACTCACCAGACCTTTATCTTCACTATATTTTATAGTAATTTTTTTCTTATCTATATCTTTCAAAAGTATATTTATCGAATTTTCTATTTGTTCTTTCTTTTCCCATTCATGTACATTTACTCTTATGTAAATTTGAGATATCCTCATGTTGTAAATAATATGTAAAAGCTTTTAAATTATAAAGTTGCCTTAAACATTATGGTACGTGGATTTTCTAAAAGAGCACAGGAAATACCTTTGGGTACAATAGTTATAGCGATAATTCTAATATTGGTCTTGGTATTCATAGTATTAATATTAGGAGGAGGATTTGGTAAATTTTCAAGTACAACATCTTCTTCTGGACCTACTGCTAGTCAGATAAATGCCTCGATTTGTGCACAATATATGGCAACTTTACAGAGTCAATTAGGTAGTACAAGTTTAGGAGTAGATAAAACATTTATTGCTAATGTGGTAGCTAATTCTGAGTATTACAAGAAAGAATGTTATACAATATCGCCATTTACTATGTTGGTTGCAGGATATAATGTATATTGTGGTATCGAC
>JBMFJL010000075.1:0-3122 GCA_049973735.1 Nanopusillaceae archaeon | reverse complement strand
CCTCCTGCTGGCGCTCTCAGGCGGGTTCATCCTCATGCTGGTCAGAGACTACAACCAAGACCGCGTGGTCGACCTAGGCCTCGCCGCAGTCGCCCTCCTGAGCTACGCCATGGCCCAGTCCATGCTAGTCACTGCAGTCACCGCCTACGTCGCCACCAGGAGGGGCTACACCCCGCCCCCCATGCCCCAGATACCCAAAGCCAAGACAGTCGCCCTCATACCGGCCTACAACGAGGCAGGCAGAGTGGGCAAGGTCGTCGAGGAGGCCAGGAAGTACGTCGACCTCGTGATAGTCGCCGACGACGGGTCCAGAGACGCCACGGCAGAGGAGGCCCAGAAGGCGGGGGCCCTCGTGGTGAGGCACCCCACGAATATGGGCAAGGGAGCCGCCGTTCGAACCCTCATAAAAGCCGCCATAGAGGCAGAGGCGCAAAGGGCGGTGATGCTCGACGCAGACGGGCAACACGACCCCAGAGACATACCCAAATTCCTAAAGGCCCTCGAGACAGCCGACCACGTCATAGGCTACAGGTTCAACAACACCAAGATGCCCCCAATAAGGCGCCTAGGCTACAAAGCCCTCGCGGCCATGCACAGGCTACTCATAGACGACGTCAAAGACCCATTCAACGGATACAGAGCGTTCTCCGCAACAGCGCTCAAGAAGCTAGACACGGAATTCGACCCCTCATACGGCGTAGAGATAGAAATCAACAAAACACTCAAACACCTCAAAAAAACATACGTCGACACGACGATCACGTACGGCGAGAAGACCAGCAAACAAAACTTCGTGACACAAGGCCTAAACTTGGCCTGGACAATCGCCTGGGTCTGGCTAACCACAAACCCGACAACCACAGCAACCCTAGGCATAATGTCCATGGCCACCTCGGCAGCGCTATTCATACACACATCAATAATCTTCAACACCACTCGCTACATCAGACTAACCTACACAGCCCTTTCCCTAATCCTAGAAACAGTCGCAATGATACTCATAGCAATAGCAATCACAACAATACTCACAAGAAAGTGATCGCCAGCTGGACCCTCAACAGGTTCTCAAGCTACGCATCTCGGGCACTCAATGAGGCTCCCCCGCCCTTACCAGAGAGGCGCTTGAAAGGATGAAGCTGGCATGGAGTTCGCCACAGACATGCTCATAAAAGCCAGACAGGCAGGCCTCAGAATAGCCGAGGCCCCCATCACCTACTACCCAAGGCCTGAGGGCTCCCCCTCCAAACTCAAAAGCCTCAGAGACGGGTGGCGCCACGTCGAGTACATCCTCACCTACACCCCCAAACACCTAGCAGTGATTATCATATCAAATATTATATCATGATTGTTTCATTAATACCAATATTTGAATCTATAATCGGTCTTGTTATAATTTTAATTCCCTTATTATTATTACAACTAATATTTATTGAACTTAGAAAATCAATTATAATATATTACTATATAATATTAGGGACTTTTATAGGAAGATATATTTTACAGATAGAGATTTTTAATTATTTCTATATTGGTATTATTACTATTTTAATAGCATTATTAGTTATTAAATACTCTAAACAAAAGATTTCATTAAAAAATTATTTCATTGAAATATATAATCATGAAAAGAAGTATATTGATATTAATATAATTATGGTGTCTATTATAATAATTTCGTTATTTATTCCAATTAACCAAAATTGGGATTATTATGCTTTCTATATTCAACCAATATATAATAATAATTTAAACATTATACTTCCTTTATTTAATAATATCTTTATTATATTTAATTCCGTTTATAAAATGCTCGATGTGCCACCTAGAGCATTTGCTATATTTTTTGATCTTATTTTTTATTTAGTTAGCCGTAGGCTTTTTAAACGTTACATCATATTGGTAATTTTCATTCCTAGCATATTTATTTTACTTATATATGAAAATCTCTATTTAGAAATTTCATCATTTACTATTTTAATGATAAGTCTTTCATATATATTAGAACAGAATTCAGAAAGACTAAGCAAATATACGTCTTTTATCATGTTATTCTGGACAAAAATTAATATTGTTATAATAGGATTTATATTAATATTTTTTGAGCTAATTCACATTATTCAGAAAAAACAATGGAAAAATCTATTAATTTTATTAATGTTATTAGTGTTACCACTAGTTTATTTCGTAAATAATTACTACAAATATGATGCTTTTAATTTCGAAGAGATACCGTTATATAGAGATCTTGTTATAAACCTACCTAAAAATATTGCTGAATTCTGGATTACCATGGTATCAGGGGTAAAAAATACTGGAATAAATATACAAACGATTGTTGATAATATTAACGCGATGGGTTTACTTGTTTACATGTATGCAATACCTAGTATTATCTTATTGTTTAATTATTATAAAAATAAAATATATTATCAAAATAGACAATTTATTAAGATAACATTTATTATAATAATTATATATATCTATGGACTAGCTATGCTAAACATTGATATTAAGTCGTCAATTTTTACAATAAGATATCTGACGCCAATAACATTAATTATCTATACAATATTTCTTAAAGATTTGCATACATATGATGATAATTATATAAAATTATTTACAATTTTCACAATCGTGTTATACATTTATCTTTACATTCATTATGGTCCATTCATGAAAGAGAACTTCTATATATACTTCACAACAAGTCATTTATCATTATTTTTATTTGAAATAACAATTATACTATTTACATTAATATATATTAAAATAAGCAGTAGGATTACCTCATTATTGAGACAATTATATTTGATAAGAGTTGTCTATTGGTTTGTTATAATATCGTTCTTAGGCTTAAACGTTTTTTATGTTAGTAATATATTAATATATGATCAATATGTTAATGTTAATTCATCGGTTTATAATTTACAACTACATCATCTTTATCCAAAATTTTATTCAAATTATTTTGTCTCATATTATGAAAATGATATTTTATTTAATAAAGTTATGCATTTTTGTAATTTTACATATTCGATTGGTGGAATCTATAATTATAAAATTCTTGAAAATAATAATATTATGATCCGTGGTGGTCACTTCTCTTATCTACCGTTCATTCT
>JBMFJL010000074.1:0-3126 GCA_049973735.1 Nanopusillaceae archaeon | reverse complement strand
GCATATATTATTTTCCCTTCTTATTACTATATCTGGTATTATTTTGAAAAGCTGTGTAGGTTGTTTATTTGAAGATTGTTTAGAGAGAAGGTAATATTTACCTTCTTGTTCTGTTATGTCAATTTCTATCTGATTATTTGAACGTTCTGAACTAGATTCTTCGGATTTTTCACATTCTGAACGATATTCTTTGAGTTTTTTTGCTACATATTTTTCAAATAATATATTCATATCAAAAATAAGACCTACTTCTTCTTCATTTTTTCTATTGTAATCTTCACCTCTCGTATTTGTTAGAGTATGCTGAATCAAGAACAACTTTGCCAGCTTAAAGGCATCTTTATAGTATATAAAAGTTCTATCTATATTTGATCTTAATAAGTCCGCATGTATATTTGAGCTTTCTGGAACATCAGAAAATAAAACTAAATATTTTTTCAACTCACGTTTAAGATCTATGCTCAATATATCATTGTAAACTCGATACATCTTTTTTATTGCTGTTTTAAGTATTCTGTTTTCTGGAATATCCAATGTGAACTCCTCGTGTCTTGTATAAAATCTTGTAGGATTAAAAATATTTCTATTTATATGTTTAGCAAAAAGCAATCTGCCTTTTAAATTATTAATATTTGACTCTACCACTTGGTATTTCCTCTTGAGCCCTAAAGATAATTTTTTTAAATATTCTATAAAAAGTATCACATATATTTCTAACATATTTTGCTTCTTTAAATCTATCTTCCCATAATCAAGACTTTTAAAAAAATCTACATCTAAATAACTTCCCAACATCTTTAGTAGTATACCTCTTGCTTCCTCTACGCTATAGTTGTTGCTCCTATATATTTTTGGAAGTATTTCTATATATATGTAGTCTTTATTTTCTTTGTTGTATATTGTAATGAGTCCTACAAACTGCTTAAATCTTATGTATCCATTTAGATCTATATCAAAAATTAATTGTTGATACCTATTCTGTAGTTCCTTTAGCTTACAATTTATAAAGTTTTTTAGCTCGTTATTTTTTATTTCTTGAACGCTATCATACTCAAAAAAAGTAAGTAAACTCATTTACTAAACTCATTTACATTGGAATACGGCAACAGCTCCATATACATCTCCTTATATAGTGTTATTCATATAGCTGTTTAAAATCTTCAATGCTAAGTTTTAGGTTTCTTAACTCATCTGTTATATTCTGATTACCCTTGTCTATAAACTTATTTATAGAATTTTTATTTTGAAGAATATCATGCATTTGTTCCCAATCATCGTTAGTATACTCTTGAAGCAATGGAATTATTTTGTCTCTAAAAACCATATTTAACTTTTTTACATCTATATACATTTTACCATCACTACCTTTCTCTGCATATTGCAGAAAATAAGCATGACCTATTGCATAATTTCTACCAATTTCTTCATGAATCTTTCTATTTATTGCTTCTAATAACTTTCCTAAATCTAACTTTTTTGAATTTTCTTCTGCCATCTATAACCTCCTTAGATAATATTTACATTAGACAATATATCATAATTAGGCATTATTTCTCTGAAAGAAAATCTTCTTCTAAGAGCTATATCTAAAAGAGCTATACTTCTATCTGCTGTGTTCATAGTGCCTATTATGTATAAGTTGCTAGGTACAGAGAAATTTTCCTGAGAATAAGGCAAAGTAACTGAAATAGCATTTGGCTCTCCTTCTCTTTTATCTTCTTCTATAAGAGTGATAAGTTCTCCAAATATGCTAGGTATGTTGCCGCGATTGATCTCGTCTATTATTAACACAAAATTTCTATCTGGATGCCTTCTTGCTAATTCAGCCATTTGCTTGAAGATACCGGCTCGGACAGTAAATATAACAGATCCTTCTCTAACTTCTGGTCTTATACCTTCTATAAAATCCTCATAAGAATAAGATGGGTGGAAAGTGACGAATCTTATTTGATTCAGTGACAAGAAATAATTAAAGAACTCTTTAACAATTCCAGCGTGAAGTGAAAAATCTTCATCTATACCTAATATTTTCGTTAAAGCAAGTCTCCTTGCTTCATAAGTTTTACCAGTTCCAGGTGGACCATACAGAATTATATTTTTATACATAGTCAAACCCCAAACATTTTACTCTATCCTGTTTATTAATTTATCCACTATTGCTTCAATATTATCATTATTTATACTTATAGAAGTTTGTTCAAGTATAATGTTAATTACTCTGAGCAATAACTGTCTATCTATATCTACAGGTGGTTGTTCAAGTATAATGTTAATTACTCTGAGCAATAACTGTCTTTTGAATAGCAACAATTGTTCTAAATATTGCAGATTTACTTCTTGGTTTGTGTTGTTTACATCTTCTATGTATAAGTTGTTTTTTATGAATATACTTTTTCCGTTATCACAAATTTTATTAACGCTAGTAATTGGAATAATCTGTTGCGTATCAAGCTGATATATACTCATCTTATCTCTTCCATCGTTACCTTTTATATAACTATTTTCATCATTTACGTTTACATGTTCATTTACTTTTCCAATTATTTCTATATTTAATTTATTCCAAATATCCTGGTTTAATGATTCCAGTATTATATTGCAAAATTTACATTCTTTGCATCCTTCTCTGATACTATTTACAGTATATTTGTGCAAATATGTTGGCTTTCCATTAAAATTATGATTTACAAATATATGATCGTCGTCATGTGAATCGACACTAAATTTTTCACTGCAATAGCTGACAAGAGCGTAATAGCGCTTTTTCTTAGTAGTACCATCTTTATTATCTTTCTCAGTATAGCAAGGAACAAGACAATATAAAAATTTTAATAATCCATGTAAAACATCTAATTCAGTTAATTTAGTTTGACTTTGGTCACTCATTTTAATCTCCTTTTATGCATTATAATATTCACCATAAAAAATATTATAACATACGTTGAGTGAGACATTTGTATTAGTTCAGTACATCGTGAACACTTACCATAAAAAAATTATAACACATATTTACAACCTTTGTACGAGTTCAGTACATCGTGAACATTTATAACCTGCTCCAGAATTAGATCTTTTATTTCCATAAACAAAATTTTCACATAAAGATTTACATAAAAGCTTATAAGA
>JBMFJL010000073.1:0-3151 GCA_049973735.1 Nanopusillaceae archaeon | reverse complement strand
AGTATACCACGGTTTATGGAAATAAAGAATCCAATTCTGGAGTAAGGTTGTAAATATGTGTTATAATTTTTTTGTGGTAAGTGTTCACGATGTGCTGAACTCGTACAGTAAGGTTGTAAATATGTGGTATAATTTTTTTGTGGTAAGTGTTCACGATGTGCTGAACTCGTACACATGATATAATGTTATATACCAAAATATGAAAGTGGTGATACTAGCCGGTGGCTTTGGTACAAGATTGAGTGAGGAAACAGATATTAAACCAAAACCAATGGTTGAGATAGGTGGAAAGCCTATGCTTTGGCATATTATGAAAATTTACTCCGCTTACGGATTTGGTGATTTTATGGTATGCCTTGGCTATAAAGGGTATGTAATAAAAGAATATTTTGCAAATTACTTTTTACATATGTCAGACGTAACCATAAACTTAAAGGATAATAATATAGAAATACATAGCGTAAAAGCAGAACCATGGAAAGTTACATTGGTTGATACAGGTTTAAACACTATGACTGGCGGGAGAATAAAAAGAATTAAAAATTATATAAAAGACGAAACATTTATGCTTAAATATGGAGACGGAGTTACAGATATAAATATAAAAAAGCTAATAGAGTTTCATAAAAAGCATGGTAAATATGCGACTGTTACGGCAGTTCAACCTTCAGGTAGATTTGGGGCTTTAGACATAGAAGGAGAAAAAGTGATAAGTTTCAAAGAAAAACCAAAAGGCGATGGGACTTGGATAAATGGTGGCTTTTTCGTGCTAGAGCCAGAAATTTTTGAATATATGGAAAGTGACGACATCATTTGGGAAAAGGAACCCCTTGAGAATTTAGCAAGAGACGGTCAGTTAATGGCTTTTAAACATGAAGGTTTTTGGAAAGCTATGGATACTTTAAGGGATAAAAGAGAATTAGAAGCGCTGTGGCAGTCCGGAAATCCACCCTGGAAGGTTTGGAATGATTAGGAATATACTCATAGCGAGGGTAACAGGTTTTATAGGAAGTAACATAATGGAGTTACTTTTAAACATAGATACTCTAGGATTGGAAAAAATTTTTAAGGAAAATAAATTCGACATAATATTGTATTTAGCAACATGTTATAAGAAATATCATTTATTTGATGACATAGACTATATGATTCGTTCAAACGTAAATTTCCCAGTGAAATTGCTTGATTTCGCAGGTAACTTGCTAAGGCAAACTTTGTTTACAGAGAATAGAATAAAAATCAGGATAAAAGATTCAGGATACTTATTCTCTAATGAACTAACAGAAGAGCATTATAAACTTTTACCTAATACAGAGCAAGTAATGGAAGGAACATTTTGGATAGGTGTTTGGCCAGGTATCACTGAAGAAGGCATAGGTTATGTGGTAAAATCTTTTGAAAAATTTTTTGAGAGGTATTAAAGATGAAAAATCTTCCAAAAGTTAGTATAATAATACCTACCTACAATAGGGCTAAGTACTTGACAAAAGCCATAGAAAGTGCGCTCATGCAAGATTATCCAAATTTAGAAGTCATAATTTCAGATGATAACTCTACAGATGAAACTCCAGAGATAGTGAAAAAATACTTTAATGATAGTCGCTTTAAATATTTTCGAAATGATGAAAATATTGGTGCGGTGAGAAATCTTAGAAAATCAGTTTTTGAATACTCAACTGGCGATTGGTTTATGATACTGAATGATGATGATTACCTTATAGATAATAGTTATGTATCTAAAGCATTAAAATTAGCTAGCAAAGATAAAGATATAACACTTATATATGCTAATGGATATATACTACATGAAGGAAAAGGTATTTTGGAAAAACTGGAATTACCTTTTAAAGAAGTTGAGTATGGTAAGAAAATTTTCCTTACATTTCATAGAGGAATAGTAAAACCTATAGATTTTACATTTTGTAATGTTATCTTTAGAAAAGATTTAGCAAAAGACGTTAATGCATTTTCTAATGAATATAATTTAGGTAGTGACGCCGAACTTCTTCTAAAGTCATTTTTATTGGGCAAGGCTGGTATTATAAAAGATATTGTATCCGTTTATAGAATTCATAATAGCAATATTAGTAATATGAGTTTGACTAAAGATTTCTTACTTGGATATTTTGATGCTTTTATTGGTCCTTATGTTTTTGCTAAAGAGAATAATCTATTGACTGAAGAAGAATTAATATTTTGGTTTAATGAAACAATGTTACCAGTTTTCATTCACGCCATGATTAGAACTAAGGATATGAAAGATCTAATTTTGTCTAGTATTAATTCCAAGCTAAATTTTAACAAAATAGCAATCTATGGCGCTGGAGCCTTGGGACTTAGTTTTTATGAAAATTACCTTGATAACTTGAGTAATAAAGTTTGCTGCTTTTTAGATGATGAACCAAAAGGAAGAGAGATTATTGGAAAACCCATAATCAGACTTCAAGACGCACCTAAAGATATAGAACTTATAATTATATCTCCGATTGCTTTAAGTTCATATAGAAAAATGAAGAGCAAAGTTTATGATAAAGATGTTATATGGTTGAGAGATATAATATTTCCAGCGCTTAAATCTTTAATTGATATTGATTCTATTATGCGTGCTTAACTTATGAGAATACATGAGGTGATTGGTTTTAATCATTCGTCTTTATACCTTCGTATAGACTCATTGGTTTTGCCTCCTTGTGAGAGTATTTTATCATAAAAGTTTAGAGCTTTTCAGATATGCTACAATACTTATTATGCCAAAACGAATACTTATAACAGGTGCTGCTGGGTTTATAGGCTCTCATCTTTGCGAGAGGCTTCTTAATGAAGGAAACGAAGTTATATGTGTGGACAACTTTTTTACTGGTTCTAAAGACAACATAAAGCATCTTCTTGGAAATCCTTATTTTGAGGTGATAAGACACGATATAACGTTTCCTCTTTATGTGGAAGTGGATAAGGTTTACAACTTGGCTTGTCCTGCTAGTCCTATTCATTATCAATTTGACCCAGTGCAAACCACCAAAACATCTGTTATGGGTGCTATAAATATGCTTGGGCTTGCAAAAAGACTGAAGATAAGGATACTACAAGCTTCTACTTCAGAAGTATATGGAGACCCTACCGTTCATCCTCAGAAAGAAGATTATTGGGGTAA
>JBMFJL010000072.1:0-3212 GCA_049973735.1 Nanopusillaceae archaeon | reverse complement strand
ATTCAGTATAGATTCTAAAACCTATAAGGCCAGATTAAAGTTTAGTGTAGACGAAAACGGTATAAAATTCAAAGATAATGGTTACGTGATTACTCATGATGATGAAACAGATATAACTATTAGAGATATAATTGATAATATTGACATATCATTAGATGGAGGTTGTAAACTCATATATAAAGGTAAAGAGTATTATCCAAAGATAAAACTTGTAGATGTTAAGGAAAAGGTTATGCTTATTGAAGTAGACTATGATGGAGATGTTTATAAGGGATACTTCGATGTTGACATTGAGAAAGATAAGTTTGTAGATATCATATATTCAGAATATCCGCCACTGGTAAGTGAAGATGGAAAAGTTTTGAATGTAATGTTTATTAATACTGGAAGTAATGATGATGTGCATATCTATTTAAATAATGGAATGAAACTTACTGGAAAAGGTTACTTTGTTGATAGAGATGTGTTTTACACAAATGGTTGATTATATCTTTGGTAGGTATTTGAGGGTTATCCCTCATATAGTTTTGCGTTTAATAATTTTTTAAAGGAGGTAGTTTGTATGGTTATGCATGATATTCGTTCAAATAAAGGATACTTTTCTTTTGGTGAAAGTGAAAAGATAGAATACATAACTATTTTGGAAAACAAATTTCTACCTAAAGAAGTATTAGCATTACCAAGGCTTAAAAGATGGATGACCCCATTTGAAGAAGATGTTAAAGTAAAAGTAAATGGCGAACCTGTTGGATCCATATTTGAGTTAATTCTTATGTTATATTTAACTAGTAATTACGAACTTGCAATAAGTTATCCCTATCAGACAAAACACACAATGAAAATTAATAATGATTTATATGAATTTGGAGACTATAACAAAATAGATTATATCAAAAAACTTGAAAACGAATGTTTGCCAGAAGAAGTAATAGGTAAGTCAAGGATTGAAAAATGGACAACACCATTTAAAGAAGATAAGAATGTAGTAATAAATGGATGTAAAGTAAATACCATTTTAGATACAATAATAATGTTATATACAGGAACTGTTTACGCAGCAAGTAGTAAGTATGCTTTTATAGAATGTGGTGGTTATCTTAACCATATTATCTTAATGGGCGATGAACTTAAAAAATTCCAAGATGAACAAAAAACATATTATATAGTGAAATTGGAAACAAAATGTTTACGAAATGATTCTAATTTGCCAAAACTGATAAGACCATTTAGTAAGAAAGTAAAGATAAATGGGCAAGATGTTGAAAACATACTTGAAGCAATACTTATGTTGTATTTGTCAACAAGATATCGGGAAGGTGAAAAACCATATGGAAAGTGTAAAAATTTTTATTGATAAACATAATTTATTTTGAGGCATAGGCCTCACAAAATTTAATGTTTAATAATTTTTTAAGGAGGTAGTTTGTATGATTGAACATTCTATTGATTCAAACAAAGAATGTTTTTCTTTTGGAGATGATTCAAAGATAGAATACATAACTATTTTGGAAAACAAATTTCTACCTAAAGAAGCATTAGAGTTGCCAAGGTTGAAAAGGTGGATGACTCCATTTGAAAAAGATGTTAAAGTGAAAGTAAATGGAGAATTTGTAAATACTATACTAGAGACAATTATTATGTTATATTTAGGTAGTAATTATAAATTATCATCGCGTAACTCTTTTAAAAAACACAAAATGAAAATTAGTAATGATTTTCTTTTATATAAATTTGAAGACTATGATAAAATGAAATATATCTTAAAACTGGAAAAAGAATGTTTACCAGAAGAGGTAGTAGTTAAGTCAAGGATTGCAAAATGGTCATTACCATTCAAAAAAGGTACTGAGGTGACAATAAATGGATATAAAGTAAATACTGTTTTAGATGCAATAATAATGTTATATATTGGAACTTCTTACAGTGTAAATCTCCATCGTGATTTTTTAGAATATCGTGGTCTTATTGACCATATTATCTTAATAGGAGATGAAGTTAAAAAATTCAATGAAGATGAAAAACCACATTATATCACAATATTAGAAACACAATGTTTACGAAAAGATTCTAATTTGCCAAAATTGATAAGACCATTTAGTAAAAAAGTAAAAATAAATAAACACGATGTTGAAAATATACTTGAAGCAATACTTATGTTGTACTTGTCAACAAATTATATCGAAGGTAAAGAACCATCATCAGAATAATTAAGGAGTAAGTGTATCAATTCTTTAAAGGAGGTATGTGTATGAGGTCACAAAAACTTATGTACATAGAATTTGATTATGATGGTCAAACATTTGAAGGTACAATTCCATCTTATGATGGAGATGTATTGAAAGGTTTAAAAGAACTAAGCCTTCGTGAGTGGGATTTGAAACTTCCTGAAGTATTGGATTTCAATCTTTACTTCAATGGTAATTTTACTATAGAGTTCAAGAACGGAACAAAAACACAAGGTTTTGCTAAGTTTGTAGATTCAAATGATTGATTTTGAGGGATAGCCCTCACACAAATTTATGTTTAATAAATTTTAGGAGGTATGTGTATGAGTGTATTAATCAATTTAACAAACCATCCTTTCTCAAAATGGAGTCTTGAACAAAGAGAAGGATGGAAACTTATAATGGATCTTAAATTCCCAAATGTAGATCCAAACTTAGATACTGAAGATGTAAAACAAATAGTTAATGACTATGTAAAACAAGTAAAAGATATAATAGAAAAAATAGAATCTGACAAAGTTTACATATGTTTGCAAGGCGAATATACATTCTGTTATCTTATGCTAAATGAATTGAAAACACTTGATAAGAAACCTATAATAGCAATTCCAACAACAGAAAGAAGGGTTAACGAAACGGTAACAGAAGATGGTAAGGTTGAAAAAACAGTAGTGTTTGAGTTTTGCAAATGGAGATTTGTAGAAATATGATTGATGATTGTTTAAAAATTTTTAAGGAGGTATGTATATGACTAAAATTTCTTCAGAGAAGGTTCTTTTGAAAAATGTGTCTTTAGAAGAGTTCAAAAAATACCTAGACAGAAACGGTATACTAAAAGAATCTAGGTTTGACATATTCTTTATTCCTAAGGAAGGTGAAAACTTTGATTATGAAATCAATAAGGATAACAAAGAAATAAGTATCACAATGGCAAAGTACAAAGATTTTGGAAATGTTGTGATAGGCGGTGTGATAGAGATTATTGAT
>JBMFJL010000071.1:0-3257 GCA_049973735.1 Nanopusillaceae archaeon | reverse complement strand
TACTTCCCTTAATTATATAACATATGAAATTGAAAAATATTTTTCAATTTCATATGTTATATAATTAAGGGAAGTAAATTTTTTAAAAATTGTTTTTTCTAATATAGCATTTAAATTTATAAAACCTAAAAATTTTCTTGCAATTTTTACATTTTTTTCAATTTTTCCTATTATATAATATTTCGAAATTTCAATTTTTCCTATACTTTTTTGATATGAAGAAATAAAAGATAATATTCCATATTTTTCATATTGGTAGTATCTTCCAAATATGCTTTTTAAATTAATTAAAGAAGAAAATTCTCTAATAATTGGAATAATTTTTTGGGAAATGCTAGAAAAGGTTGAAACAGAAGTAAATGTTTTTATTGGAACTTTAATAGAATATGAAGTTTGCTTAGCTATATCTTCAAAATATCTTAATATTACTATATTTTTATTTAATATGTCTAATAAGTCAGTTTTTGAAATAAAACCTTTAAAAAAAGTTTTTTCTGTTTTTGATGAAGATATCGATAATACATTTAATGCAAAAAATGTTTGTTCATTTCCTATTGTTATTGTTGGTTCTGGAGAAGTATATTTTCTTGCAAATATTTGATTTGGAAAGTTTGTTGTATTAATAATTAACATTGTTCCACCAGGTCTTTGGGCACCAGCTCTTCCTCCTTCATTACCACCCCATTCTTCGTATAAAAACTCTAACCAAATTCCTTGACCAGCAACTAAGGAAATAGTTCCTGTATAAGTGGTTAAAGAATTAGCAACTCCATGACCACCATACCAACTTACTATTACTGTATGTTCATGAATTCCTCCATACATATCTGCATTACTTTTTATTAATTCGCTTGCATCATCACTATCAATTCCAAAAGTCCATGTTCCACTTACATCTGGAACAAAAAGAAATCTAAATCTTGCATAAAAGTAATTTCTAGCATTTGTGTTAAATGCACTATTATCACAAGGAGAACCCCAATCAATTTTATCTACATATTTTGTACAAATACTTGCTGGATAATTTCTTATGTTATCAGCTTCTGCATGATTATCCATATAACCACAATTTGTAGAATCTGAACAAGAGCCAGATATTACGTAAATTGCATTAGCTATAAATGTGTTAGAGACGTTACTTTGAGAAGTTGCGCTTGAATTTCCATAATAAATATAAATTGTTTGATAACCATTAGCAGGAATAAAAGGAACTTTAACCCAAATTCTTGTATTAGTAGTATTGCAACCTGATTCAATCCAATAATTTAATAATGTTATTCCAACGCTATCTGTAAATCTAATATCTCCACAATCTGAACGCATCTTTCCGGCTGAAATTAAACTTGCTGTATCTAATGTTATTAAAACTTGATAATCTGTTAAACTATTAGAATTTAAAGTATTATTTATCGTTATTTGTCTTCTATATTGCCAACCTTCAAGCCAAGCTGCGAAAGATATGTTTAAATAAAAATAAAATAATAAAAAAAATGATACAATTGCTATTTTTATCGAGTCTTTCATAAATATTTTATTTTATTAATTCAAATCTCCAAATAGTAACATTTTTGTCATGCATATAATTTTCTTTGCTTTAGATATATTAAAATAATAACTTGTTCCAAAAATTCTTCTTTTTATTTCAAGAAAAAAATAATTTTGGAGATAATAGAAATGTTAAAATTGGAATTTTAATAAGTCTTTTAATATTTACCATAAATATATTGTAGAAAAAGTTATTATAATTATTCTTAATTGAAATGGAAGAGAATTATTAAAAGATTGCTTATCTTCTTTATTTAAATTAACTGATCAAAGAAAAAAGATTCTTTAATAATTGAAAAACCTAAAATTCCAATTATATTTTTTGAAAGGAGATATTTTGAAAAATTCTGAAGTAACATTTAAGGATCTTAAGCAACCTGCTTACTATTATAAGTTTCATGCTAAATGAAATATTGGATAAATTACTTAAATCTCATCTTTAATTTTATAATTTAGTTTTGTAAATTTTTTTGTAAATTCTGAATTGCAAATAATTGTTTTTGGTTTAAAAAGTTTGAAAATTAGTATATCTAACCATCTGATTGGCATTAATAAAATATTTCCAAATTTTGATAATCCCCAAAATGGTAATAATGGTTCATGAATATAAGCAATACATTTTTTGTTAAACAATTTTGATAATATTAATCCACTCCAGATGCTTGGAGCACAAACAATATTTCCTGTTATTGAAACTACTATTCTATCGTTTTTCAAAACTTCCTTAATTAAATTTCTAAAAATAATTGGAAAATAAAAAATGGAGAAAATCTTTCTAATTTTTGAATAATAAAGAATTTTTGAATTTTCATTTGTAAAATAAGAAAAAATTTAACTTCATATCCTTCTTTTTCTAATAAATTTTTTAAACCAAGCATTGATTTTTCAGCGTCATCAAATTCAAATGTTTGCCCATGAATAATTAAAATTTTCATAAATATATTATGATAGAAAAAATTATAACAATACTTGCAATTTTTGGATTGTTTTTTGGAATAATTCAAACATTATCATATGATATATTATTAACAATTTCAGAACCAAAAAAAGGTATTCAAAAGCTTGGATATGATATTGCCCAAACATTAATAAATTCACAAGAAGTTGTTTATCAAAATACAAATTTATTATTAAAAGCAAAAGATGACCAAACAAAACAATTTGCAATTTCAAAAATTGTTGCAGGTTCTTTAGTTACATTATTTTTTATTTGGATTTTTTATAAAATAATTAGATTTTTTGTTGAAGCACCAAAACCTACAGATAAAATTATGATTATTTTAATTTCTCTTTTATTAGTTTATTTTTTAACAATAATTCCTTCATATTTTTTAAATTTGAAAATTAGCAGTTATGTTCCATATTATGGCTGGATATATTTTTTACAAAATATTCAACAAATTATATATAAACTTAAACTAATATAATATATTTATGAAGGAAGTATTAGAAATAATAGAAAAAATATATCCAATTGTTTCACCAAAATTTAAATATACTTATTGGAAATACTATCTTTTTCTTAAAGTTTCTAATGGATTGGATAAAATGGAAGAAAAAGAAATAAATATAAAAAACATTGTTAATCAAATGCTTTTAAGAAAATATATAAAAAAATTGAATGAAGAATTGAAAACAAATTTAAGTTTAAATTCAAAAATTTCACTAAATGATAGTAATAAAATTATAAATGAGTTAAAAAATTTAAAAAA
>JBMFJL010000070.1:0-3309 GCA_049973735.1 Nanopusillaceae archaeon | reverse complement strand
GATCAAATTCAATTCTTACTTTTTTTCCATTTTCATCCCTTCCATAAATATATACTTTTTCTTTATCATGATCAAAATCTATAACAAATACTTTCATAAAAAAATATTGTATAAAATAAATTAAAAGTTATCCTTTAATAACAGCAATTGGCCTTAATCTAACAATTATTTTTGAAATTCCAAGATCTTGTGTTACTTTAGCAACTTCGTCTACATTCTTATATGCCTCTGGAACTTCTTCAACTACCCCTTCTTTTGTTGTAGATCTAACTAATATTCCTTTTTCTTCTAAATTTCTTATTACACTATTATAATTGAACTGTCTTTTTGCAGCAGCTCTAGATAAGTTTCTTCCAGCTCCATGTGCTGACGAACCGAAAGTCAATTCCATAGATTTATCCATTCCGAGTAGAACGTAGGATGCTGTTCCCATAGAACCTGGAATTAATACGGGTTGTCCAATTTTTCTATATTCTTCAACTAATTCTTCGGATCCTGCAGGAAATGCTCTTGTAGCACCTTTTCTATGAACAATAACCTTTTTCTTCTTTCCATCTATTTTGTGTTCTTCAATTTTAGCAATATTATGAGCTACATCATATACAACATTTAATCCAATATCTTCGGCAGAATGATTGAATACTCTCTCAAATGATTTTCTTACCCAATATGTTATCATTTGTCTGTTATTCCAAGCAAAGTTAGCTGCAGCACTCATAGATTTCCAATATCTCTGTCCCTCCTCTGATTGAAATGGTAGATAAACTAATTCTCTATCTGGTAATTTATTTACAAGATCTCTGTATTTTTTCATTCCAATATCTATGTAATCCGATGCTATTTGATGACCAAATCCTCTAGATCCTGTATGAATCAATATAGTAACTTGCCCTTCTTCCTCTATTCCCATTACTTTTGCAATTTCTTTATCAAAAATTTTGTCTACTACTTGTATTTCTAAGAAATGATTACCAGAACCCAAAGTTCCCAGCTGATCTATTCCTCTTCTAATAGCTAAGTCTGATACATATTCTATTGATGCATCTTTTAATCTTCCATATGATTCCACATGTTTTAAATCTTCTTTCCATGCATATCCTTCTCTATAACTCCAATCTAAACCTTCTTCTACTGCTTCTCTGAATTGTCCTGTAGATAAAACAATTTTTCCGGTTTCTCCAACACCTGCAGGTACGTTTCTAAATATTTCATCGACTAATTGTCTTAATTTTGGTTTGATTTCTTCATATTTTAAATTGGTTCTTATTAATCTTACTCCGCAGTTTATATCATATCCGATTCCACCTGGAGAAATTATACCTTCATTTATATCAAATGCTGCAACTCCGCCTACCGGAAATCCATATCCCTCATGTCCATCTGGCATTACTATAGAATATTTTTGTATTCCAGGAAGTGTTGCAACGTTTTTTCCTTGTATCAAAGTTTTATCTTGCTTCATTTTTTCTAATAAACTTTCACTTGCATAAATTCTTACTGGTACATTCATATTACCTTCTTGAGGGATTTCATAGATGTTTTCAGATATTTTTCTTATTTTAATGTCCATAATTATAATTTATTCTTAATTCTTAAAAAATAATCCATTAAAAATAGAGAAATACTTAAAATGACAATAGAAAATATTAATAAATGAAATCTAGATGCGAATGTTAATAGTAATGATCCTATTAATCCTCCTAGATTTCTGAAAAAGAGTACATTTCCAAATTTTGTGGGATGATTAACTAATATATAATTGTCGAAATAAAATTGAAACATTACCCATGAAAATGCAGCTAAAATGTATAAGGCAGAAAATATGGAAACATTTACTATATATGGAAAACTTAGATAAACAACTAATATCAACGGTAAAGCCATTAAAATTCTAGTAAATATCCCTATGAATATATTTCTAAAGCTAATATATTTTTTGAGTTTATAATAAAATATAGAGGATGATAAACCATTAATAAAAATGAAATATGGATATAAATTTCCTAAATCTAGATTATTAGTGTAAAATACTGTGGAAGACCATATTATAGAATAGCCCATTACTATAAATAAATTATATAATTCTATTGAACCTATTTTTAATTTTTTAATATCAAATGGCGCTATTACTCCTTCGTATAATGTATTGTATGTGGAGAATGCATCAATATGTTTTTCTATATTGTTTAAGATATTGTCTATATTATTTAATAAGCCAATTTCATATGATTCGCTAACTATAAGAAGGTAAAGGTGTCTTGAAATAAAGATCAATATTGATATAAAGAATAGTAAGGCTAGAATGTATAGATTATATATGATCGATAAGAAAGTTAGGGTTATTTGTGGAATTATATAACCAACTGTAAGATAAATGTTAAAGTAAAAGTTCATTTTTACATCTTTATAATATAAAATGAATGAAAAGTATGTAGCAGGATATGTTATGCTAAATATTAAGTAAGATAGAAGAAAAAGTATCTCATTTTGGTACAATATCAATAGTATAGAAGATATAAATGGAAAAATAATACCAATCAACGCAATATTTATATAATTGTTTTTATCCACCCTAATTTTTCCAAATATTATAGAAGAAATAATACTACCTAAATAAGAAAATGAAACTAAATAGAAATATATGTAACTATTGAAGTTATATATGTATGGATAAACGAAAAATAAACTATTCAATATACCACCATAAAAACTATTGGAAAAAATTAGTAAATTTTCCTTGAAATTCATTTTAAGTCTTTAAATTTTCTTTTTAAATAATAACCAAAAGCTATGCCAAAAGATATTGAAAATGTAAGAACGATTCCTCCAAACAATATTATGAATAAATATAACAAAACTGGAGAAAGCAGATTTATGTAACTTAATACAAGTATAAATATAAAATACATTGAAATAAATTTAAAAGATGCAATAAATAAATTTTTGTATTTTATACCATTTAAAAATGGTTCTAATATGGAAATTGATACATATTCTATCATTCCATATGCAACTATCATAGATAATATTATTATTATTAAATAATTTAATGAACTAGTAATCATATTGCCTATAGAAATTAGGTATTCATTTGGTATAACGAAAAAAGCATATCCAACAAAATAAAAGTATATGAAGAATTTTATTACATTTATTATTAAATTTGAAAAAGATTGTTCTTTAAATATACCTTTCTTATGTAGCCAACTATCTAATCCTAATATTTTATTCAAAATAATTTTCAATAAAATTGAAATAACTTTCCCAAGAAAATATCCTAATATTATTATACTTATAAATAGAATGATA
>JBMFJL010000069.1:0-3377 GCA_049973735.1 Nanopusillaceae archaeon | reverse complement strand
GCCTTTGATATCTACTAAAACAAAGTATCTCTCGGGATTCTTCATTATTTCATCTTTTTCATCTCTATTAAGTTCATGCCATATTTTTAATTCCCTATTCAATTCTTTACTCTTCATTAATGCATACTCATATACTAAACTACTCTTACCTATTCCATACTTACCAAATAATCCAATGCTAATTTTTTCTTTAAATGCCTTATCAAAAATTCTAAATAAAATCTTTTGTTTTGATGTCATCATGATTAAATTAAGTAATTATATATTTTGCTAAAATGTAAATCATCCAATACATTCAAATCGTATTCATCAATTCTTTTTAATACCCTATTTCCATGCTTTTTTGCTATAATATTGCTTATATCTATGATTTTATTATTTCTTAAATCAATCAAATAGAATCTATTCTTTTTGTAAATAGTATATCCCTTATCTCTATTCTCCTCTTTATAAGTCATGATTAAAACAAAACCATGGTCTATCCTAAAAAATTTAATATTATCATTATTAATCATATCTATAACTTTATTTTCTATAAATATAGCTACTTTATAAATATCATAGTCTCTAGTATGATATGTTTCCTTAAAGTAAGCCGAATTTAATAAAGCCTCTATTTCCTCAATTTCTCTATTATAATCAATCTCTTTCTCTAAAAATTTTAAATATTTATTTAATATTTCATTTTGTATTCTTTCTCTTTCTAATTTTTCATTTGTTATAACCATTATAATAGAAATTCTAATATATCTAAATCTTTTAGCCTATAAACATCCTCTCTATCAATCTCATCAAATATATACTTTGCAAATTTTGTATCTATTATATTATCTACATTAATATAATTACGATTTCTTAAATCTACTAAATAATAATTATTAAATCTATAATTCCATCCATCAGCAAAATATCTTTGCTTATATTTCAATATAAAAGCCATTCCATTTTTTATTTTCAATATTGTAAATTTATTATCCGATTTTAATATTTCTTTAATTCTTTCCCTTAATATTCCTTTTAATCTGCTACTTTTTTGTAATCCATCATCATTTAACCAATTTTCAAAGTTTTCAATTTCTTTATCAAAATCTACCTTTTTATCTAAATATTTTAAATATTTATCCTCTAATCTCTTTCTCTCTTTTTCCTCATCCATAATTCTATTTAACTCTCTTAAGAAATAATTTAATTCCTCTTTAACTCTATTTCTTATATCATCATCAGCTTCTTTTTTATTAAATTTTTGATCTATTTCTTTTAATTTTTCTAATATATATAATAAATCCTCTTTAGTTTTACCATATATGCCCTTAAAAAGTGAAACCTTAAGATATCTATTATATATATCATCAATATATTTTAAATACCTCTTTTTAATATTATGAAACTTTATAAATTCATTAATTATTTTTCTTTGTAAGTCAATATTTGTATAATATACTTTGATAATCATCATAGTTATCTTTTCATTTATTTCTACAGCTATACCTTTTTTTCTTAATTTTTCAGCAGTTAAATATATTTCCCCTATGATGTTATTTTTCCATGCCATAAATATTTATTGAACACATATTCTTATAAACATTTTCCAATATTTTGTTTTTTTGGAAAACATGTAAACTACAATACGTATAACTTAACATAATCTAATCTATAACATAATAGATTATAATCATATGATATTTGTTTTTTAATTAATGCATTTGCGGACATAAACATACTATCAATATTTATTAATGATAATATATATTTCATATATTTAGAATAAACTCTTATCCATACTATCTTAAATATCCTATTATTAATTTCTATAAAACCACTTTCTACCTCTTTTATATAAACCCTTTTCTTTAATTCATTTTCTATTTTATTTAATTCTTCCTTATATCTCTCTATTTCCTTATTTAAATTTTTTAAACTTTCTATTGTTTTTTTATTTTTAATCAATCTTTTCCTTTTCATTCTTTCAAAATATTCAATCTCTAATTTTTTTATTTGATTATTTAAATCAATAACCTTAATCTCATCAATATCTAAATTATCATTTGTATTTACAATTTCCTTTATTTTTTCCATATCTTTCAAAATTTCATCATCTAATTTATTAATAATATTTTCTAATTCTTTCCTTAATATTTCTTTATTATCCATATCTACATTATTTAATATATAATCGATAAACATGTTTTTCATTTTCATAATAAATTATTTTATAGAAATATTTAAACATTTTTATCAAAAATTATTTTTATTAAACCTTTTAAATCTTTTTTATAATAAAATATTATAGTTAAAAATAAATTGGAAATCTTGAAGGAATAAGTTTAAAGAAAAATAAACCTAAAAAAACCGTTAAATCAAACCTAGAAGGTTCTTTTTTTATAAAAATCATTTTTGTAATAGCTTATTCATATCTATATTACTAAAATCATAAACTTTATCATAGTCTACTAATTCCTTATATGCATCACCTATTTTATCGCTTACATCAATGATATTATTTTCCCTTAAATCAATGATATAGAATCTATTATTTTCATAATTCCATCCATGTCTAAAATATCTATTTTCATATGTTAATATGAATACTCTACCATTTTCTATTTTCAATATTTTGAATTTATTAAATCCTAATGCTTTTATTTTTTCTTTAATGTACTTTACTACTTTATATTTATCTTTTTGTTGTATACTATTTAACCATTCTTCAAAATTCTTAATTTCATCGCTATATTCTAATTTTTTGTTTAAGAATTCTATATATTTGTTTTCTAATTCTTTTAATATTTTTTCATTTTCTATAATATGTTTATAATCATCCATAAATCTATTGAACTTATTATATATTTCCTGCCTCAATAGATCTAAATATTTACTTTCATTATAATTTTCATATATTTCTTTTAATATATTTCTTAAAGTTATTAACTCTTTCAATGTATTATAATAAAAACCCTCTAATACTCTTATTTTTATGTAATCGCTCCATAAATTACTAATATACTTAAGATATTTCTTTTTTATTTTATGCTCTCTTATTAATTCATCTATTAAACTTTTTTGATATTCTATATTTGTGTAGTATATTCTTATCTCTTTATACCTCTTTGTTTCTTTTATATTTACCTCTAGCCCTAATTTTCTCAATCTTTCTAAAAAAGTTTTTATATCACTTTCAATTTGTAATTTATTCCATGCCATAAATAATTATTAAAACAAATATTTATAAACCTTTATTTTGAAAAACATGTTTTTCATAATAAAATTTTATTAACATTAATCATTTTTTAGAAAGAAAAATTTATAAAATTTATCATAAAAAGAAAATTTTAAAAAATTTTAAAAAAATAAAAAAATTTATAAATTTAACGTTTGGC
>JBMFJL010000068.1:0-3403 GCA_049973735.1 Nanopusillaceae archaeon | reverse complement strand
CTGATTCCTGTACTTGTAAGAATATTAGGTCGTGATAAAGAAGAGAATTCTGTTTTAATAATGGATACAACAACCGGAGAAACATATAAGGTAAATCTAGAAAAAATTTCTAATCATCCAAAGAGAATATTAGTAGAATATTTATCTAAAGGCTACATAAACTATTAATATTTTTCTATAAATTTTTTAGATAAAAGTTATAAACTATTTTTAACATATTACAAAGATAACATAAGAGAGTATTATTGAAAACGGATTTTTCTAAATAATACAGTAGGTAAAATTATAGAATATGACTTATCAGATATTAGCAAATTAATAAAATTTTTTAGAAAAATAAATACAACTATACATATTTGGTCTAATTATATAATACCATTAATAAATAATAACAGATATGAAAAAGTTTAAAAATATTTCAAGTAATAATTTTTTCATGATTATAACCACACCACAAAAAATAACGATAAAAAATATAATTGGTAGTGAGACACTGGAAAAAATACTCAAAGAACTTTCACTTACAGGCGGGGCTATCCCATTAGGAAATAAATATTCTACAGATTTAAATAGTTACAGAACATTAGCTGGAAGATTACTGTCAGCAGGATATGAAATAGTAAGTGTATGTCCTGTTTTATCAAATGATAGAATAATTTTTGGAAGCTGTCAAGTAAATATTATAGATAAATCTCATAGCACAAATTACCTATCACTATACGAAGTAGAATTTATTGATTATAGCTTGCCTTTTAATTTAATTGTTAATCCTGGTAATCCATATTCAAAAATACCTCAACTAATTGTATCTAGAAATGAAATACCACATCTTCGCAAACTTCTTGGAAAAAATATTGAATATTATGCTATAACATTAGGAGTAGAAAATCCTAAGGGAGAACCATTTCCATTACTTATGAGAATATTTAAATATAATCAACCAGAGGATACTGTTGAAGCAATAGATATAACTACAACAATAAGATATACTATACCTTTAAGTGAATTTTCTAATGATCCAAAGAAAATATTACAAGAATATTTAGCTAGAGGATATATACCATCTCAAAAATAATTATCTTTCAAACTTATCTATGATTTTTGATTTATTGATATTTTTTATTCATCTATAACTTTTACTTCTATTTCTTAGTCTTTAAGTTACTTATTATGTATTTATAGAGATTTTAATCTTCTTGCGATTTATTTTATAATTTTATTTCTATCCCTTCTTTTACTGCATATGAAACTACAGATCCTAAAAAATTCTTTTCTTTTTCAAATTCTTCAGGAGTTAAATAAATTACATCAACATTTTCATCAATTAATGCTAATTCAATTCTCTTTATAATTGGAATATTCTTAAAATCTTTTGAAACAATTATAAAATCGTAATCAGATTCTTTTAAATAATCTCCTCTAGCTCTAGACCCAAACAAAATTATCTTATCTACTTTAATCCCTTCTTTTTCCAATTTTTCCTTAATTTTATTAGCTATTTCAATTGCTCTTTTATCCATTTTAATATTTTTTCTGAACACTCTTTTAATTTTATTACTTCTTCATATGTATATATTTCATATGGTGCTAGTTTTCCTATAGGATATCTAGAAATAATTGCATAAGGTGATAATGTTTTTATACAATTATCAAATTCTTCTGGTAAATTTAATTGTTTCGATAAAAATATTAAATTATGAGTTGCTGAAGATTACTAAAATAAAAAAGCAGATACTTAACATAATCTATTATTTAATTTAGATTTATTATTTCAGAGATTTAAAAATATCTTGATTATAGTTTAATAAATATTTGTTTAAGATTAGAATTGATAAAAAAATATCAAAAATTAAAATAACTTTTTTAGAATAAAAATTTTATTTAAATACACGTAAATCAACAACAGTTACTGGTGTATATCTAGTTATATTTGTGCCATCCCCCAATTGACCACCTTCATTATCCCCCCAACACTTTACAGTGCCGTCTGATAATACTGCACATGTATGATCCCAACCTGCAGCAATAGCAACAACATTAGACAGATTTTGAACAGTTACTGGAGTATAACTAAATGAAAATGCTTTTCCATTATCCCCCAATTGACCACCTTCATTATCCCCCCAACATTTTACAGTCCCATCAGAAAGCAATGCACATGTATGAGAATATCCTGCAGCTATTGCTACAGCATTAGATATTCCTTGAACCGTTACTGGAGTATATCTAGTTACATCTGTACCATCTCCCAACTGACCATAATAATTATCCCCCCAACACTTTACAGTGCCGTCTGATAATACTGCACATGTATGAAATGCACCTGCAGCTATTGCTACAGCATTAGATATTCCTTGAACCGTTACTGGAGTGTATCTGGTTATATTCGTACCATCTCCTAGTTGACCATCATAATTATCTCCCCAGCATTTTATACTCCCGTCTGATAGCAATGCACATGTATGAGCCGCACCTGCAGCAATTATCGATTTTTGCTTTACTTGGAAATTTGTTACTGTTTGTTGACTCTGTGTTATATTCTGATTCTGCATTACTTGATTTGTTGCTGTAGTCAAATTCTGACTTTTTTGATTCGTTGTTGTAGTTTGCTTACCCGAAAAACTCATATAAAGCACAATTCCTACAACAACAGCTACTACTAGGATTATTACCAGTATTAAAAGACTTACTGCTCTCTTCATACAAATTATATCTCTCTAGATCTATAAAAAATTTTTGTTATATAGAAAGAATTAATAAATGTAATGAATTGGTAGCGTAACATAACATAATTATATACTTTTAATAAAATTTTAACGAATAGAACCTTCAAGTATATATGAAATATCATCAAGATGTTTACTTAAAGCACTATTATATAATCGTTTTAGCCATACATTTGTATAAAAACTATAAATAAAATCATTTACGTTTACATAATCTGGTATACTAAAATCTTCTATATTTTTTGAATATAATAGATGAATCAACATATATCTGTAATATATATGTTTTTTCAACATTATTAAGATGCCATCCAATTTATCTTTTATCTGCTAACTTATAATATTGTGGTGTTCTTCTGATGCCAAATGATTTAATAGTAGTAGCATATAAGCCTTTACTTTTGAACCACGTTTTTTCGGAAATTTTATATTTGTCTTTTCATCACCCTCTCTAGCAATTAAAAATATACCTTTATATTACTTAATAGTCCGCAATAATTTTTCTCCATTAAGTTGAAGAGATAACATAAAAAAATTAAAAAATGTCTTCATTACCTATTACATAGAAACCATTTATTATTACCATTCTATTAATCATCTGTTTTTCACATTTTTAGAATGAAAATATATTCACAAATATAATCACAATTATACTTTTCCCAATTATAGAACTTATA
>JBMFJL010000067.1:0-3412 GCA_049973735.1 Nanopusillaceae archaeon | reverse complement strand
CGACAAAAGTTGGATTCGTAAATTTACCTGCTATTAAGAAGAATATAAATGCTAAGAGAATATTAAATAAAGTTGATGAGAAGAATTTTAAAGAACTAGTTATAGGATTCATTATATGGTTAATTAAAGATCATCTTTTATAATAATTGCTACTCTTATTTATTTTAAAAAATAAAGGACTACAAGTTTATAAAAGTATAGTACTATATTTAAAAAAATATTAAATCTAAAATCTTCTAAAAATATCATTATTATAGCTATAATATCTGCTTATGAAATTAAAAAACTAATGATATAATCATTTAATTATATTAATTTTTTATTAAAAATATAAAAAAATATTTATATTTTGTATTAAAAATGAAAATAATATTTCTTTTTAATAGCAAATTTGACACTGTATATCACTTAACTATCTTCATGGGTTTAAGTATAAATAAAAACCAAACAACAGCTTAATTAATATCTTAAGAAAGCTTATCAATATATAATATTAATTAAAAAATATTTTTGAGAATAAAAGATTTAAAGTTAAGTATTACTTTAGTTAAGCATTTCAATCTATATATCATCTAAGAATTTAATCTGATTTTTATTAGAATATCTCAATTTTTTCCAAAAATTTTATAAAAAAGTAGAACAATTATCATCTTAAGATTTTTTTAAATTTTATGTAAAAGTATCTATAAATGATATATAATATCGTTAGGATTATAAAAGATCGCTATAGAGAAATAACCTTTATATTACTATGGTTATTTTCTTTTATACCTATTTCTGGTTTTATCTTTGGGAATGGATACTTAAATTTTCTAAATGTACAATTCCCACTTTTTTCTGGATATATGCTAAAATATTTATATACTTTTTTTGTTTATACTCCAGAGTTAGGAATAGCTCCAGACAGATTTAGTTCTTTATTCCTCTATTTATATTTTTTACCAACAGAAAATGTAATAATATTAGCTAAAATCTTCCTAATCATTACTTTTAGTGCTATATATATTTTACTTTGGAAAATAACAGATAAAATACTAAATGTACTAGAAATAAAAAGTTTTCTAATAAAAGTATTATTAATTATATATTTTTATTTAAATCCGTTATATATTCAATTAGTTGCTGCAGATTATTATAGTGTTATATTAAGTATTCTTGCTATTTCTTATATATTTATTAATTTAATAAAAGTACAGAAACATAATGAAAATCTAAGTAAAATAGAATTAATCTTATCTGGAAGCGGATTGGGTTTTGCTGCTATTATGGATCCTAGATTCTTTATATGGTTTTTATATTTGATTATACCTTATCTACTAATTATTTTATTTATTAATAAAAATTCTTTTACCAAAGTCATTAAAAATTTATTAATTATTTTTGTCATCTCTTTGCCTTTTGTATTATATGTTTATTATATTTTTATTTATCCTTCTTTAATTACATCATCTATTTATAAAGCAGTAAATTTTGCCCCTTTAAGAGAAGATGATTTTAATACTATATCTTTCTTCTCGGTTAATGCAAATTTTTTATTCTTACTAATGTTTATCAGTAGTTGGTGGACCCCAATCGTTTATTCACCGATAACAATCCTATTATATCCAAGAAGCCAATGGCAATATTTACCAGCTTATGGCTATAATGTATTATATTTATTACCTCCAGATACTATTTCATATATTTGGTTCATATTATTGTTATTTTTCTTTATACTCGCATTACTTTCCATATTAGATCGATCTAGATTAAAATATATATCTCCTATATTTTTAATATTTTTATTCGCACTCGCAATAGAGAGCGGAACTAATTTCCCAATAAAAGAATTTATATATATATTCGAAATATTACCATCTAAATTACCTATAATAGGTGGAATAATGGCTACTGCCTTTGCAATACCATATTATATGGAATGGTTTAATCTATCTTTTGTACTAATATTGATACCCGTAACATTAAATTATGTTGTATCTAAAATAAAGAAGAATATTAATAGAAAGCTTGTACCTATTCTTATTGTATTTTTGATGGTGTTCGAAAGTTGGCAATACTTCACTGGATATTTATACCCAAGCCAATGGCCGGGAGTGTTTCCCGGGAATGGCATATCTTTACAGGGTTACTATTATCCATTACATCCTCCTGAAGGATGGATTAATGCAATGAATATATTATCAAACTCTACCGGCGCAGGTGTGTATTATATTGGAAATATTGTATTTAGCGAAAAATGGACAAATTATCAGATGATACCTGCAGATCCTCCCTTAATGCCTGGATACCTTACTATTTCTCCTCCAAACGTAGAGAATTATACTCAATACCCATTAGCATTTGATATAGCCGGAATTAGGTATATATTTTTGGATAATACATCTTATATACCTTTAAGCAATGATCTAATTTGTTCTTATCTTGATTCTGGGTTAAAAGTTGTTGTTGCAAAGGATAATATATATCTGTTAGAACAACCAAATGCTTCAATATTCAGAGAAGCCAAAACTGCTATATATTCAAATATTTCTAATGAATCTTTGCTATTTAAAGTGGAATGGTTATTATATCCAATATTAAATAGTACACCAGCTATAATTAGTCCTTTCAAAGAGAACAATACTATAGAACTATTGATAAATTCTCCAGAAGTAAATATAAATTATATATGCTTCTATGATAGAGAAATGAATATTAGTATTTTACCTGGAGAATATATTTTAAATCATAACGATAATATTACTTATCTATACTTAAATAAAACAGAAAGTTTGTATATATATAAAGATACCATTATTATTCCTAAAAGTATTAATATTTCGAATTTGGTTTCTTATCCAGTATCCTTCAAATTTGATCAATTTTTTGCAGAATTTTATGTTAATAGTGATAAGGACTATATTTTAGAAACTTCTTTACCATTGCCAAACGGAAGCATTGTAGTAAATAACAGATATTCTATAGGAAAAAATCCTTTTGGTCAATATATAATTTACTCTAATGGAAATACATCAATATCAATAAAATATGGTCTCTTAACGAATATAATTACTATAATAGTAGATTTGTACTTTTATTCATTAATATTATACGTATTATTGAGAAATAGAAATAAAATTAAAGTTTATTTTAATCTTATAAAGCAAATATCAACATATCTTATCAAGAATATTATGAAAAGTAATTAAAGATAGTATCCTAAAGCAAAAGGTATCCCTTTAATTAACGTTAAAGGCAATAGTTTTATTTTTTCTATAGTAGTTAGGTTTGGTCTAGACTTTCTTTCATATGTAAATTTTTCATATTCTGTTCCTCTTAATAATTTAGCATTTTTGCCATATTTATACCATTTTTTCATAAATGAAAATAAAGAATCATCTTCTATATGATAAACCGCATTAGGAATATAATG
>JBMFJL010000066.1:0-3437 GCA_049973735.1 Nanopusillaceae archaeon | reverse complement strand
TGTGTTGTTATCTATTAGAGGTATAAATATATTATAAAAAAAGGGTATATATAAGGAGATTTTCAAAATTATATGTGAACTTTATGTGTTGTTATCTATTAGAGGTATAAATATATTATAAAAAAAGGGTATATATAAGGAGATTTTCAAAATTATATGTGTTTAGTATGTGCCATATTATTATTTATTATTATATTATTATTATGGAGAATATTATTTATAAATTATTATATAACTATTTATTACTAGTAAATAGTAAAAAAATCTCTTTTAATATACTTTTTTTAATAAATATTAATATGTGTTTATTATTATATAATATTATTTGCATAATAATAAATAATATTATGACAAATATTAAACAAATATTAAAAAGGTATATATAAAGCAAATTTTTTACTATTTACTAGTAATAAATAGTTATATAATAATTTATATTTTTTATTTATTCACAATAATTTTTATTTGTATAATAATAAATAGGACACATATTAAACACACAAAAATTTGAAACTCTCTTTATATATACCCTTTTTTTATAATATATTGATCCATCTAATAGGTAATAACACATTAGCGGATGTCACATCCACCTCAGTGGATGTTACCTCCCTTCAATAATTTTGAAGGGGACCCTAAGGTCCCATCAGGGGACTCAAGGTCCCATCCAAAGAATCAATGACTTGTTATCCGGTGATAGTGACTAAGACTTATAAATAGCTATTACATAATAATATTATGATAAAAAGGGAGAAAGTAGTGGGGAAAGTTCAAGGTATTGAATATGTAGTTAATGATATGAATGATAAGGAGGACAAACCTATAGACAAACCTATCCACCTATTAGTAGACCCATACTACGAACCATCAAGACTTCCACCAATAAAAGGAAAATTACTAGAAAAAATGTATGAGGAACTTGAGAAAGTAAAAGATTTTATAGATCCAGAAATATTTATGATTATAGCAAAGAAATTAGGAATAAAATACTTAACACCAGGAGATTATAAAAGGCTATTACTTCAATACCCAATATTAAAAGAAGCTTTTATCTACGATTCAGAAAATAATGTCTATTTTATAAAAATTCTAGAGTAAATACTACTTTATAATTATTAAATTATATCCAATACCTCTTATAACATCTATTATTGCAATATCTCTACTAAATCCGATCTCATATAATATTGTACCAACGGGTAATACATCTATATCATGCATTATATCATCTCCAACCCCTAAGGCAATAACTGGTTTTAATTTATCATAAGCAAAGAAATTAAATACAACATTCAACCTAGACCCAATGTACTCCAGATTGTTAAATATAATTCTTACATACTCATAATATTCATCAATCTTGATAGTTCTCATAAATCTCTTATGAAATACATACAAGAAAACCTCGCTTTTAAATTTATTTGGCGTTAAAATATTCACAACACCTTTACTCTCTATTTTAAGCCACCTATCACTTAAAACACTATTTATAACATTGGCCATCTCTTTAACAAACTTCATGATATATTTTTATTTTATAACTTTAATAAGATAATATGCTACATGAGATCAAAAGGGTAATTGTAACATCAAATACTGTCTACGGTATATTCGATTCAGAAACAAGAAATACTTACCATATTGCAAAAGTTTCATTCTCTAGAAAACAATACTATTGTTCCTGTGAAGACTTCCTATTCAGAAATAACATGAAAATGTATCTTGATAGAAGGGTCTACAAGTGTAAACATATACAATTCCTCGAATCCCTCCTAAAACACCCCTTAATATTAAGAAAAGTATTCGAACTAAGAAGGATGGGTCTAAGAGACATAAGAATAATATTAGAAAATACAGATTTAGAAAAATACGAACAGTATTCAGATAAATTAATAAAAATTTTTTAGTATGAATTTTTATGAGTATTATTTACTATGTAGATCCACTAGCATTCCTTGAATTTAGAGGTGGAGCAGAAGTAAATATTAAAAGAGTATATGAACATTTAAAGAACAAAGATAACATTATTTTATTACCAACCATATCCAGTTTAATTGAAAACAAAGAAAAAATTATAGAAAACATAGATAAAATAAAAAAATTAAACATCCCAGACTTTACAGAAAAAATAATAGAAAACAAAGAAATAAACTATAAAGATTTATTTGAAAAATATATCGAATATCTTAAAAATGAAGATAGTCAAATAATATTCGATCAATATTTTTATGTTAGAAGAAAAATAAGTAAAATAAAACTGGTTAAGTACCTAATCTATAATGGTTGTAATGAGGAGTTCTGTTTCGAATCATTCTATCTATCTAAAAAATCAAATAAAAAACTAGTAACTTTATTCCAAACAGTATCCAGACAACTATCCTCATCATTAAACTATATTTATCATGCGATAAAATATGGACTCGATGAAAAAATCTGGGGACTAGAGAACCCCATATACTACAGATACATCTTAAAGATTGGAAAATTATTAAAAGAAGAAAACTATAAATATTTCTTAGCAGTAAGTTATGGAACTGTAGAATCTTTAGGAATAAAAGGAGAAAAGGTAAAAGTATTAAAATATGGAAATGCATTCGATAAAAAATTATTTAATTATAGAACAAAAAACAAGGAAGATTATATAGTATTTTATGCCAGGTTATATGGAAGGAAAGGTCTGTATGATATACCATATATAATGAGAGAATTAAAAAAATATGACAAAAATATTAAATTAAAAATATTTGGAAAGTTTGCTTCAGAAAAACATAAAGATTCCTTCTTCAACCTAGTTAAGAAATTTAACTTAGAAGATAATATAGAATATTTAGGATTTCTATCTGAAGAAGAAAAATATAAAGTAGTATCTAAAGCTAGAGTCTTATTATATCCAACCCACCATGACGAATTTTCTTTAGTTATATTAGAATCATTAGCATTAGGAACACCAGTTGTCTCATATAATATCCCAGGTCCATACTATGTATATAAAGACCTACCATCAGTTAAATTTGTAAAAGAATTTGATATAAAGTCTCTGGCAAAAGAAGTTTATAATATTTTAAATATGGATGATAACGAATATTTCGAATTAATTTATAATGAAAAAACAGATAAGTTCTTAGAAGAACATAGCAGTTGGGAAAAGGTCGCTGAAGAAATATATTATTATTTAAAAAATTAGTATTTTATATTCCCTATCCAAATATTTTCCAATAAAAATGGACAGATTACCCTAGCCTATTTCATTAAGTAAACCTGGGTCCCCTAAGGTACCCTTCAATAATTTTGAATGGATGTCACCTCCATCCGTTCATATTTTTTGAACGGATGTCACATCCACCTCAGTGGATGTTACCTCCCTTCAATAATTTTGAATGGATGTCACCTCCATCCGTTCATATTTTTTGAACGGATGTCACATCCACCTCAGTGGA
>JBMFJL010000065.1:0-3576 GCA_049973735.1 Nanopusillaceae archaeon | reverse complement strand
CCATTTTCAGACCCTGCCCTTATCATCATATATCAGTGGCACACAAGCTCATCATAAAAATATTTTATTTTTCATCTTTTAAAAATGGTAAGACTAATTTCCCATATTTTTTGTATTTTCTGTTTAAATAAAATAATCCGGATAAGAAAGATAAATAAGCATCATATATGTCTTTATATTTGAATATACTTTTGAAGTATTCATATCTTAAATTTAATATTTTTTCTACAGCTCTTGGAAAAGTTTCAAATACTTCTATATTTTTAATTTCTTCAATTTTATTTTTTATATAATTAGCTCTTTCGTATAATAGTTTCATAGATTTTAAAGATAAGGGTAATGGTCTAAATCCCTCTTTATATAATAGTTTTTCTTCTATTCTATATGGATAATTATAACTTAGTGGAGCATCGATAAAAATATATTTAAAATTTTCCTTTTTAATTAGTTCAATTATTTCTTCATTTTTATATAATACTCCAAATATTGGTTCATCTTTTACATAAAAGAATCCAGTTCTTTTTTCTTCTTTTGCAGCTAAATCTAATCCTAATATCATTTGTATAAGAATTTTTCAGAGGTATCCCAATAATCCTTATAGTAATTCATTTTATCCAAATAGTAGTTCAATATAACTATTACTTGTGATGAAAAATAATTTATATCCCCTAAAGATATCTTTATAACATCATCTTCTATTCTTTTCTTAATATCTTTTGGTATCCCTAAAAAGTCTCCAATAATAAATACCGGATTTTCTATTTTTATATCTTCAATATTTTTTCCATTTCTATCTAGTAGATATATTTTTCTATTTTCATTTTTATATTCATTTATCAAGTCAAAAATATCCTTTTTATCAACATATATCCCTGGAAACGGATTTTTTATTCCTTTTCTATTAAATTTTTTTAAGGATGAAGATAATAAAGTTTCAATATCTTTCTTTGACCAAGGAGTCTCAATATTAGATTCTATTCTTATTAATCTTGGAGGAAAAGGTTTTCCCATTAATATTAGATCAAATCTAACATTTTTTCTTAATCCATTTGAAATAAAGAAAGAATGAATAATAGAATTTACAACAATATCTAATCTACCAGAATAATAGATGTTTTTGAAATTTCCATCTGTTCTTACAGTATTAGAATAAAATACGAAAATCCTCATTTCTGTAAATAAATTAATGCAAAATTTTATAAAAGCTATGAATTGTTTCAATTCTACATTTTATATTGATTTCGAATATTTTTATTTTTCAAAGTTTTAGATATTTTTTATGATTGTATTGGTTGTTGGAGTACCTGGTGTTGGAAAGACATCTGTAATAAATGAGGCAAAGAAGTATTTGAAAACGGATTTAGAGATAATCTCTATGGGTGATGTAATATTTGAACTGGCAAGAGAAAAATATGGAATAAATAATAGAGATGAAATAAGAAAAAAGTTGTCACTAGAAAAGCAAGAGGAATTACAAATAGAAGCGGTAAGAAAGATATACGAAATGTCAAAAAATAAAGATTTATTGTTGGATACACACTTAGTTATAGAATCTTCTGAAGGTTTTATACCAGGATTCTTTAGAAAAACTGCAGATATATTAAAACCGAATGGAATTGCAGTAATAATATCAGATCCGGATAAAATATTCCTAAGAAGGTTAAAGGATGCTATGATCAGAGCAAGAGATATAGAAAACTTAAAAAATATAGAAATTCAACAGAATATGACAATATATTTTACAACAATATTTATGTTTGAATATAATACTGTAGTTAAGATTATTAATAATGAAGAAGGACTTTTGGAAAAGGCTGCTCAACAATTGGCAGAATTTGTAGATAGTTTGAAATTACATAAATAATAAAAAGAGTTTTTAAAAGTTTCTATAATTAATTAACTAAATGAATAGATACATAATAATATTATCATTTTTATTTTTTGTATCTATTTTTAATAATTTGTATTCACAAGATGAAATAAGTTTATTTGGATATGACATAAAAAAGATTCCTTACAATTATTTAAACCCTACTAATTTATCTGTAACATTTCCTTTATTTTTATATCCAAATTACTACAGATATTATCCAATAAATACATCAAATGGTGATGTTTTAAATATATATTTAAATTCGACAGTTCCTTTGCACATCTATATATTTGATGTTAAAAATTTTCACAACTTTAGAGATGGGATATCATACTACAGTTACTACGAAAATTATACGAATTATATTCACAAAAGCATAAGTCTACCGAGTGGAGAATATTATCTAGTCATATACAACGATAATCCTGTCATTGCTTATTATTATTTTTATTACTTCCAATCTAACAAATCTATAGATGATATTTATCTACCAATCGGAGTATCAGATTTTGGAGTATATTTTAATGGACAGCAATACTTAGGATATACTTACAAAACTACCTTGGTTGTAGGAAAAGTGTATATGAAAAAATTTAATGCTTCAGTGGATCCTATTTGTTCATATAGTTCATTATATAATGATGCAGGATCTGTTCAATTAAATGCAGTACTCGAAATAGATACTTATGACGGACCTCAATATTATTGGTTGCAAAATGTTTTAGCAATAAACAATAGTGGAGGATATTACTATATTATCAATAATATTTGGAATATGTCTAGAGTAAAGAGTATTTTGAATAACAATTCTATCATTGGAGAGGGTGCAGTATATTTTTATAATAGAACTGATAGTTTCTATTATGCTTATGCAACAGAAACATATGATACAAATTATCCAATAAATTTATATCTTATCATTTCTGTTTATCAAGATAATTTATATCCAAAAATAAAATTTGGATATTCTTTTGATGGAAAAAATATAATATGGTACGACAATGTTACATTGCTAATTCCATCTACAAATAGTTATATAATTGTTGAACCAAACTTAACTACTTCAGGTCATTTAAAAGATCTAGAGTTGATAATTGGAGGACCAGGAGAAAGTAGTTGTATAGATGTAAAGGATATAGATGCTTATCTTGGATTATATTTCCTATATAATGAAAAAGGAAAATATTTTTTATCTCCAATTCCATACGCATTTAATTTTGGCCTAGACACAGCAGAAACTGCTACAAATGCAATAACGATATTAGATAATGGTAAGATTCAATTATTGGTGGGTAAATCTTATCCAAATTATCTAGGTGAGGTTAAAGAATTTTATTATAAAATAAACATTTACTATAAATTTAATGACACATATATAGAGTATAAAGTTTTGCCATATGATATAATCAATTTGATCTTTCCAAATATAACCTTTTATAATGGAAGAGAGTACTATTTAGATAATATTAAGGTAAATGGTAAAATCTATTATACAAATAATATTACTCTGTTAGCAGATAAAGATTATAATATAATTTTGAATTATATTCCAATATTTTACATCAAAATAAACTATATTGGTCCAAATTTCTATGAAATATATAATATAACCCAGGGATCTTTCTTTAAATTTACTGTAAATTCTACGATTTATCAATCAGATAACCTAAGGTGGAAATTATCTTCCATTTTTGTTAATGGAA
>JBMFJL010000064.1:0-3599 GCA_049973735.1 Nanopusillaceae archaeon | reverse complement strand
GTCCGTAATTACCTTGTTGTCCTAATTTGTACATCAAAAACTCGTACCCTCTGCCTAGAGCGTCAAATTTTCTTCCCTCATCTTCAGGTAATTTAAGTATCCTAAGCCTATCTATAACCTGGATTACCGTATTATCGTTTTGCATCCTCCTTGTCTTATTAGAGAATATCTTTCTTATAATCCTCCTATCCTCATCTATTTTAGGATCTCCGCTATCTGGTAAATTAGCCAAATCGAGAAACATTTTATCCAAAAAATCTATAACTGTTTCGAACCCCTTGCTTCTAGCATAACTTCTGGGATCACAAGCCCAGTTAAAGAATCTGTACTCATTGGGTATAGTTGGTTTATATTCTTTTCCTAATTCTTTAGCAATCATTTCCCTATAAATTTCTTGTTCATCGAATAATCTTAAGAAAAATAAATATGAGAACTCTTCTAAATATTCTGTAGGTTTTACTATATCACTTCTAAATATATTAGCTATACTCCATAGCTCATCCCCAAAAGAGTTCCAATCTATTTCCTTACTTTGCTTTATCGAGTTTTCATAACACCAATTACCTAAGCTCTCTCTCTGCATCATCATATAATTTCCAAAATATATTTATATCTTTAAAACACTCCTTTATCTTAGTAATTCCCCCGGCTCCTTTAACTACTTCTGCGTTAAGAAAGAATTCTTTATCAATGTTTGGATTTCTACTTCTAAAGTCATAGAGTATTAGAAATAGTCTCTCACATTCTTTAGGATATCCTTTCTTATTATACCATTCTTTAACAAGTTCTTTTTTTCTTTCTTCTGGAGTTGGAAAGGTTTTCCATCCTAAGGCTACTTCTACAAAATCTCTTAGAGTAGCATCAGATTCTCCATAAGTATCTCTTAATATATCTTCCGTTATACCTTGTTCGTAAAGAAAAGCTTTTAGTTCTTTCAAATAATTTTCATCTAAAGTTTTACCTCCAATTTTTCTATAGAGATAGTCAAAAGATCTTACTGCAGTTTCAAATTGTATCTTCTTTATTTGAATTTCTTCTTGAGCGTTCAAATAGGCTTTTACTTGTTTTACTATTTGTTCGCTTATTCCTTTCAATTCTTCCTTAAAATTATTAGTATCAATTATCTCAGAATAAACGATAGCCACCGGAATATCTAATATAACCATCTCTTCTTTCTTTTTTTCTTTCTTTACTTCTTTTTCTGAACTTTCGCTTTCTATTCTTTCTATAGATCCAATAATAGAATTTATCTTCTCTTCTTCTTCTTCTTCTTCTTTCATAATATCTTCATTAGTTATTGGCTTATCTTCTTCTTTCTCTAATCTCCACGAATCTACGAAATCAATAAGTATAAATTTATCTTTTATTTTATTCCCCTCTTTGTATATTCTAGTTCCTCTGCCTTTCATTTGTAAATATAATACTCTAGATTTAGTGGGCCTTGCAATTACTATTACTTCTACATCTGGCGCATCTACACCCGTAGAAAGAAGATCTACAGTAAAAGCTACCTTAATTCTAGAATTAGGACTTTGTAATTCGCTAACCAATTCATCATGATTTGGTATAGCAGAATGAATAGATCTAAAAATCTCTTCTGCTTCTGCATTATCTGGAGAATACCCCATCAACTCGTTATATTTTCTAATAAAAGCTAATCTGAGATTTTCTGCATGCTTAATACTAGCTGCAAAAACAATAGTCTTTTTTAACTCTTTAGTTTCTTTGAAGTTTATTGCTTCGAAATATTTTTCGGCTATTAGTTCGTTTCTCATCGGTACATCTACTTTCCTGCCTAAATCATTAGGATCAAAATCATAACCTAAATCATGAACTCCATAGATATCAACATTAGTAAGGAATTTATAATAAATAGTATCCGCTAGATAACCATCTTTTACACCTTTTCTATATGTATATCTAAAAATAGGATACCCAAAATATGCAAAATTATCTATATCTTTATCTATTTTTGGAGTTGCGGTAAGGCCTAGTACAGCCGCCTTACTAAAGTACTGTACTACTACATGCCAATCTCCATAATATGATCTATGTGCTTCATCTAAAACTATCAATTGAAAATGATCTGGACTAAATAATTTATATTTTTCACCAACGTATAACATTTGTATTGTTGCAATAATTATATCTGCTATAGAATCTTCATAATCTCCGCTTAATTTTTTTACAATATACTTGTCTCCTAATCTAGAATTAAATCTCTGATAAGTTTGAGTAGCTAAAGAATCTCTATCAACTAAATATAAAACTTTTCTTACCTTACCTTCATCAAGTAATTTAGCTATCGCAGCCATAGCAACTTCAGTTTTTCCTGTTCCGGTAGCCATTTCTACTAACATTCTTTTTTTACCACTTAAGAAGGTAGTAATTATTTGTTGAACTGCTATTTTTTGATAATCTCTTAATTCCAGATTATTAATAGATATAGAAATTGGATTTAATGTAGTAAGAATCTCTTCAGGTTTTAAAAATCTTTCAACTTCGGTTTCTACTGTATTGGCACCAAGATTTTGCATATACCATTTTTTTCCATCACTTGAATAAATATAAGGGACTCTAATACCGTATTTCATTAAAATTTTTGCACTTTCCCTAGCTTGAGCTATAGCCGCTCTTAGATCATAACCTTCTTTTTTTGCTTCTATCAGGATAACATTATCCCCTAAAACTAAAGTATAATCTGGTCTATATTTGCCTTCATCTTCTCCAAATTTAATATTTGGAAAGAGTGACTTTAAAGTATGATTTTTTTTAAATTTGGTAAGGTCCCATCCCAACTGTCTTAAATGTTCATCTATAAGAGTTATTGCATCAGCTTCAGTTTTTGACATTATACTATTAAATATATAAAAATTTAAATATATAGGGGTAAGCAAATTTAATACTTTTATGCATTATAGGAAGCCTTTTGAATTAATATTGAATTTAAAATTTGCTATTGATATTTATGAGTGAAAAATATCTCATTATAATATAGATAGTTTTATTTAATATTAAACAATTATTATCTTTCAATATTTCTATGAACCTATAGCTATAAAAATTATGGAGATAAGCCCGGAAAAAGCACGGCCCAAATATATATTACGACTGCCACTCATCGTAAGTTATATAAGTTTATAAAATTTGTTAACAGAAGGCTATATTTTTATAATAGAATCGTACACAGACTTTTTACATACTGCATATACTTTCTAAATTTGTAAAAATCCTATGTACTCAATTATCTAATAATCTTAATTATAATATTCTAGCAATATGATTTTATGGATAATATATTTAAATTATCTTAAATAAATTTTCAAAAATTATCCTACCCATGCATATAAAACTTCTTCATTTTCATATACTATTGGATCTGCAATAAATTCTCTAACTTCCAATCCCAATTCTTTCAATTTTTCTATATCGAATAACTCCTCTGAAAACAATTTTTCTTCTTCTATTTGTTCCAGAACCATGTCCATTTAGACCAAGGGATATGTACATAGATTTCTTAAGGAACTTTATTGAAGAATTAGAAAGAAAACAACCTGGAATAAAAATTAGATTTTTAAGAGGAATAAAAGAATATAAAG
>JBMFJL010000063.1:0-3636 GCA_049973735.1 Nanopusillaceae archaeon | reverse complement strand
CTACATTCTCTTTATTTTCTTGCCCTTCCTTTTTCTCTTGCTCACTCATATAAACATCACAAAATTAGAAAACTGAGAAAATAGTTTTATACGTTTCTAACTCTATTTTCTACTTTTTTCAATAGTTTTATGATGTTAACATTTCTTTTAAATAAACTATCTATATAGTCCCCATAAAGGATATGATAACTTTTTGCATGATAAAGAACAATACTATTATGTGTATGTTTTACAACATTTTTAAGAAATCTTAATACTTTTAAATTATCAATATCAATTTGAGTAAACTCGCTAATCACTTTCACGTCAGGATTTAAGTAATAAATAAATTCATAAAAATGTATTGAGTCAGGCAAATAATAAACAACATTTTTAACATTTTTTCTAACAACATAATAAGCATTATTTCCCACTTTAATTATATCAACTCCCCACGATTTTAGCAAATCAACATATTTTTCAAATTCATAAGGCGTAAAAACAATTTTTTGATAACGCTCATTAATTCTATAATAAACATTAACACGCGTCTTTTTTTCTAACGCAAATAAAATAACCGACTTATCACTCATTATATTTAATGCTGTGATACTCATAACTCTTTTTCTACCTCTACTACATAAACAATTGTTGACATGTAGAGATAAGAAACTAGTAAATAAATCTCTCCCTCTATGTTAAAAATTTTTGAGTTTTGCTCACTTATTTTTAAGTCAGTTGCGTCATTTTCAAGGGGTATAAAATGGTCTTTATGAAAGATATAGCGTTTTAGCACCTTAAATTTAAACTTAAATATTTCTATGTAATCCATTTATTAGCCCTCATAAAAATTTATGACCAAAACTTAAATATTTATATGAAATTATAGAAAAGTCTCAGGCTCACTCACAATAATTGGATTTACGTAAACATGATTAAAGTTAAGATACTCAAAAGTTAATTTATCTGTGTCTATTTCATTCTTTTCTAAATTACTATAAAGCTCTAAAACTTTATCAACGTCTGCCTTAACGTTAATCTTTTGTGGGTCATGCTGTCTTAAGCTTTCTAACACTTTAAAAAATTTAGTTTGTTTTATTGTTAATGTATGTCCTGTAGCATTGACTAAGTCATTTATTGATATATTCTTAAAACCTCTATTTTTAAGTATTAACTTATCTTTATTTGCAAGTAAATAAAGTCCATTCATATAAGTTATTTCATAATCAAATTTTCCACTTAATGAAAATTCTCCCAGTGTCTCATTTTCTGGGTATTCTCTAACATTTTTCATTAAAATGCCGTCAGTTGCTACATGGATAACGTTATTCCATCCTATTTTCATTATTTCATTATATATTTTTACGCGTGTTGATGCCGTGATATAACTCGCTAAAAGCAAATTTGTAAATTGTGTTAAATGGGGCTTTTGCTGTGCCATAACCCCATAGATTGCATTCATAACTATTTTTAAATTCCATTGTTTTATTTTATCCTGTGAATCCTTACTCTTTTTTAATTGCTTTCTCTTTTCATATATGTCATAAATGTCAGAAAATTCTAAATTTTCACTTGGTAGATATAACGCTATTCCATCAACAACTTTTATTGAATTTGGGAAATTCTCTAGCATAAACTTAACTTCCTCATGTGAAAGATAAGTCTCAAGAAATTCTTGAGAAATTGGATAAATAATTATGTTTTTATTTCTGTATGGTAGAAAATGATTATACTTTACATACACGTGATAAGCACCTGTGAAAGCACTTTTATCAAAAGTATCTATATGTCTCAGCTCAAATTTATCTAAACGTGGTATTTTTGCAATAAATGATGGATAAGCACTATTAATATCAATATCTATAACATTATCAACCTTGCCCAAAATGTTAACATTGAAAATACCTCCACGATAAGCATTTTTGATATACTTGAGATATCTATTGTATAATTTATTATGTCTTAACGCTTTATTTAATTTTAAAAGATTTTCATGATACACTTTTAAGTATTCTTTTGATATTGATGCTTTACTATAAAATTTTGCAGGCATTATTTTAAATGTATCTTGCACACTTGACACATATAAGTCAGCAAGTTTTAATGTTAAATAAGCATCACGCACACAATAATTAATAACCATTTGTTTATTATCTAAAATATAGTTTTTGTCAGTTGCCAAACGCTCTCTATCAACAGGGTCTTTATATTCATTTAAAAACGTCTTTGAAACGTAATTAAGTGGTAAATAAGTAGTCCCTTGAGTGTAAAAATTTGCAATATCAAAAAAGTAGCGTGTATCATTTCTATACCTTAACGAAAATGCTTTATTATTGATATACCTAATTTTATATTTATCAAATTTGATTAACTTACTTTTTAAAAATTCTGAGTAGTCATTTAGAGATAAGTAAGGCTTTAGAATAGCACCAAAATCAAAAGCAATATTATAAAAAAAGTTAATTTTCTCTGATGTTTTGTATAGAAAATTCAACATGTCATAAGTATTTAAGTCAAAATCAAAAATAAAATGTCCCTTTGCATCAGCAAGTAGAAACACTTTTGCGTTATATGTCTCTGTGTCATAAGCATTAATCTCCATCTCCATATCCCTCAAGAATTGCTTTAAAATCTGGGTCAGTTGTTTTTATAATCCCTAACCTCACTTGCAACCCAATAAACCGACTTTTTTTGCTTATTTTTTGCTCTCTTATATATCTCATGTTTGCTTTTCTAATTTCAAATTCCGTATTATCTTGCTTTAATTCCTTAAATTTCTGTCTCACATAAGCACGCGTCAATTTTACATAATCATAGACATTATAGAAATCCCTTAATATCTTATATGTGTCATCTTGACTCCATCCACCTCTAAAATATGTTAGTATTTTCTGGTCTAATTGTTTTTGACTATAAATCTCTTCCATAAACCACACCTCTAAAAATAGAAAAAGAAAAAAGTTTTATACGTAAATTTTGATTCTCTTAGTTATAAAAGGATATCTTTTATAAGAAACCTCATATTTGTGTGCCACAAAATATTCAGTTAAGGCATTTCTTATTATTTCCGATTGATTTTTATTAGTTATTTTTGCAAATTGCCTTAAGGTTTCATACTGTGGGTCATATAACTTAATACTGACTATTTTCAACGTCTATCACCCTTTGAGACTCACAGAGTTGCAATTTCATAATTAAAAAAAGAATAGTGTCATTAAGACTACTCAAATTATACATTTTCTTTATTTCACTTAACTTATCTAATGTGTTGCTTTTTACCTTTAGAGTCATTACCTTAACCTTTTTCTCACTCATATTTCTGACACCTCTACATCCAAGTATTTTTTCTTTGATTTCCCTAATTTCTCTACAATTTTTATCTTAATCAAATGACCACTTTGGTATAATTTATCTAATGGTATTCTAACTAATTTTTCTATTACAACTGTAGAACTGGTCATGTAAATATATGGTTTGCCATCCCACAATATCAAGTTTATAGTATTAAACTCAGTTTCTTTATCAATTGTTTTATATCCCAAATAGATAAACTCATGATTAAGAACGTCCTCTTTATGTAAAACTTCCGCATTAGGGTCAGAACTTAATATTTTCTCAATTAATTCCCTATTCTTATCCGTCTTAGATAAATCCCAT
>JBMFJL010000062.1:0-3693 GCA_049973735.1 Nanopusillaceae archaeon | reverse complement strand
ATATATGGGGTTGGAATGCTTGGATATTTGTTGTATGCTACTTACGATGATTTACTAAACGACAAAGTTTGTTGCTTTTTAGATGATAATCCTAAAGATAATGAGCTTATGGGGAAACCTGTCTTAAAACCTGAAAACATGCCACAAGATATAGAGCTTGTTGTGATATCTCCTCAATCTAAATCTGCCTATCAAAATATGAAAAAGAAAGTATCAGATAAGGATGTAGTTTGGATTAGGGATTTAGTGTTTTAGTTAATTTTATTATCCATGATTTCTTTTATATCATAAACTTTTACATTTTTATAGGATCTAGCTATTTTGTCTCTTAAGCTTTTATTTAAATAATCATTGGCAATTGAAATTATTATAGTATCTGGCTCATTATTTATTTCTTCAAATTTTAATATAGGAATGTTGTTAATATTGTTATCTTTAGAGCTATCGTCTATAAAATAAATCAATTTACTACCAAAAATGTCATCGTATATAAAATACATGATCCTACCCAAAAATCCAGCACCGTATATAGATATACTATCAGAGCTTGCTAGTATTTTTTCTAGATTCAATTTAAATGTATCACTAAATAATCCGGCATACCTATCAAAATATTTCCATTTTTCTATATTTAGGTTATCGATCCAATTATAATGGTTTATACCGTCTACCATTTGTAAACTATCTACATCTTCTATTTCATATATTTCTTCATCTATTTTATTTGTCGTACTATAATGAGTTCCATCTTCCCATCCTAAGTGTTTTACTAAATTACGCTTATAATGAGCTACAAATCCATTATTTGCTTTTATAAAAGCATCAACTCTTATATCCCATCCAAAATTATTAATACCTATATTCAATAATCCATAAATAGCTTTTTTATACCTGATATCCAAATCATTTGGCAAGTCAACTTCTCTCAAACCTTTCAAATCAAAATCAAGCCTACTCCATCTATCTCTCCAGGTAGCAAAACCCCAGGGCGGGAGGAAGGTTCTTAAAAAATATATATCTTCTAAATTTTCTAAATTTAAAACATCTTTGCCTACTATGGCCCATACGTTCTTATTGTTTTTGTAGAATTTTAGAAGCTTTTCACAAAAGTAAAAAAAGCTCAAACTAGGATATATATCTTCCTCTATTATAATTCCTTGTTCTTCATTTTCAAATAACCAATAAACGGCTTCCCATACTCCTTTATAAGGACCTAAATTACTTTTATTAATATTAAACATTGTCTCTATGTTCTTCTCAGATACTGTATTATGTATATAATTAACTACCTCTTCTAATGCTTTGCTTTCTTTTTTATCTCTAGGGCCGTCTTGAAATATATATAATCTCTTAGGATTTATCTCTAAAATACTTGGCAATACCTGTTTAACTATGTTAAGTCTTCTGAAAGGAATATATAATATCGGAATGTCAAATGGCTTATTCATATTTGCAAAACACTTTTGTACCATTCCACATGTCTGGCGATATTTCATTATTCAAAAGCCATATCTTATATTCTGGTATTATGGATTTGATAAACTGTGGTATTTCGTACAAATGCTCTGGTTTGTGATAAACGCATATAACAAGTTTTGGTTTGAAAGTTTTTATAGTATTTATAGCTCCTTTTAAAGCATCCAGCTCAGCACCTTCTATATCCATTTTTATAAAATCTACTTTTTCTATACCTTGCTCTTTTACAAAATCATCTATAGTTGTTAGTTCTACTTCTATGGTACCATTACTGGCAATCCTTGATCCGCCTCCTAAATCTTCAAAATGAGCTTTTTGCTTTTTGTCTGATACACCCTTATTTACAGCTACAATATTTTCACATCCTTTTATATCTTCTAAAAGTTCATTGTATATATAAGGTATTGGTTCAAAAGCATAAACCTTACCATTTTTACCAGCTTTTTTAGAAAAATATAGGCAATTTAAACCAATATCTTTAGAGCTATTCGCTCCGCAGTCAAATACTATATATCCATCTTCTACATCAAAATTTATTTCTTTATATGAGTAATCTTCTTCGCGTATTGGTGATGTATATTTTAAAAGCCAATTGAATGAATTGCTAAATTGAGAAAATGGTACAAAACGATTGTTTGTATTTTTTATCTCTAATATCTTATTGTAATTTTCTATTAGGTCTTTTTTGAAATCGTTATCTTCAAATAATGATATATATTTTTCTATATTAGGCGGTGGAGAATAATATGGTAAATCACTATATATTCCTAATAAATCGCATGCGGGAATAATAATAGAAAGCATTATTTTTTCTTTGTCTACATATTTTTCTAATTTACCCCCCAATCAAGAATCTTTTTCGCACTCTCCGCAGTCCCTATAAAATATCCATCAGCTTTATACTTATCCAAATCCTCAAGCTTTATAATGGGCTTTCCAAAATACTCCCCTGTCTTAAAATCATCTATAAAAGCTATCACCTCAACACCATTTTCTACAAGATGCTGATATGTCAAAGCTCCGCCTTTACCAGCCCCGTATATGATAGCTGTCCTTATACTTTCGTATAAACTCATTCTGGTTTATCTCCTTGTAAGAGTATTTTATCATAAAAGTTTAGAGCTTTTTTTACGGGTTCTTAGCAATGCTTAGAGAAAGTATAAAACATTATATTCACCAGCTAACATAATTGCTATTATGTTAACTTTCTCCCGAGCCTGTTCCTTATATAATAAGATAAGAATAGAAGATAACGGATAGACAATGATCTGAAGGATAAATTTGTTACTTTTTTTACCATAAATCGTTACATTTTTTACTATAAAAAATTACCTACAAGGTTGATATTTTATAGAATGTATGGTATAATAAATAATGTAGGAGGTAAGTAATATGGTAAACAATAGGCTAGCTATCATTGACAAAGAGACAGGAGAGCTCGTAGAAGAGCACCTTATCTTAATAGGGCGGAAGCCGTATACAATAGACAGAGGCTATGTAAAGATATTCATAGCCTTCCTTTATGATCTAGTTGAGAATGAGCGAATAGCGGGGAAATCTATTAGGTTGCTTATGTATATGCTAAGCAAATTAGATTACCACAGTTATGAAATCACGATTATTCCCCAAGAAGCCATAGAGCATTTAGGGGTCACACCGAAGACATTCTATGAGTGGGTAAACATCCTCATCAACGAAGGAATTATAGAGAAAATAAACCGATACAAGTATAAACTCAGACCCTATACAGCAATAAAAGGCGAAACATCAAAAGCAAGAAAAAGAGAACTAACAAGAGTCAGTGAAGGCGAAGATAAAGATAACCCTCTCTATGACTAACAAGCAATTGGGCTTATGGTAGTGTTTGGGATGGCAGCGGAGCTGCCAAGTGGATGAAGGGGGTTATGGTATTGATACCAAACTAAGGAGGTAAAGTAAAGTATGCAGTGGAAATTAGTTGCAAGAGGAAGTGCGGGAATGTTAGGGCTTGAAGTGTATCGGAGAGAGAAGATACAGACAGAAAGCGAGGTACAAGACCGCTATTTTGTTAAGCTATATGTGTATGATACAGTTGTCAAATTATCGGGTAGCCCGAAGCTAATACTTCAGAAATTGCAAGAGTTGGCAGACACGGTAGCAATGTCAATGGAGATAGTTTATCGAGATGTCGAAGACCAAAAAGCTTTGCGCGAGATACGAGAGATACAGAAAGAAGCA
>JBMFJL010000061.1:0-3740 GCA_049973735.1 Nanopusillaceae archaeon | reverse complement strand
TAAATGGTCCTGGTGCAATAAATATTGCATTCATATGATCCAAAACAATTCTGGAAAAATTATAAATTACATAATCCATGTATTGATATTTTTCTATGAAATTTTTTGTGCTACTTATCTGAACTGCAGGTACAACTACATATACATCTTTATAATAATAGAAGTATTTCAACATTTTCTTTAAAGAATCTTCTTGAGGTATAGAATCTGCATCAAGTGTTACTATATACTCTCCAGTAGAATTCTTTATCCCATAGTTTAACGCCGAGGCTTTACCCCCATTTTCTTTTCTAAACAATTTTATGTTTGGATATTTTTCAATATATTTCCTTACAACCTCAGATGTATTATCGGTAGATCCGTCATCAACAACTATTATTTCCAGTTTATCTTTAGGATAATCTAATTTTACAAGTCTTTTCAATGTCTCTCCAATATTTTTCTCTTCATTATATGCAGGAACTATGATAGATACCTTTGGATATTCTTTTATCTCCACATCTATCTTTTCTTCACGATAACTGTACAAAAATATCAGTGTATAAATTGAAATTAGTAACTCTACAAATATTATTATTAAAATAATATACGATAAGTATGTATATATTAGATTTATTATCGACATAATCTATATTTAAAAAGGTAATTTTTATAATCAGAATTTATGGTATACGTTAAGTGGATTGGACATGCTTGCTTTCTAATAAAAGGTACGTATGGTAATATATTGATTGATCCTTTTATCAAAGGAAATCCTGTTGCAAAATATGAAAGTACAGATCTTGAAGATATAGATTACATTTTGATTACCCATGCTCACTTTGATCATATGGGTGATGCAATAACCATAGCAGAGAAAAATAATGCTAAAATTATAACAGTAGTAGAAATAGCAAAATATTTGGAAAAATTTGGTGTAAAAACTATAGGAATGAATTTCGGGGGTAGATATATTGAAAATAACATAGAATTTTATCTATTTCCAGCAGTACATACTTCATCAATAATAGATGAAAAAGATAACATAATAAGTTTAGGAAGTCCTGGAAGTTTTGTAATAAAAATGGATGAAAGAAAAATATATCATGCTGGAGATACAATGGTTTTTGAAGATATGAAATTGATTAGAAGAATTGTTAAGGAAATTGATTTAGCTCTATTACCAATAGGGGGTCATTATACAATGGATATAGACCAAGCATTGATTGCAATAGAATATCTAAAACCAAAGAAAGTAATACCAATGCATTATAATACATGGAATATAATAAAAACAAATCCATATGAGTTAAAAGAAAAAGCTAAAGATACCGAAGTAATAATATTAAAGCCTGGTGAATCAATTGAAATTTAAAGTTTTAGAAGCATTCAAAAATAGTATTGTTTTTTATAGAGAAAATTTAGAAAATATTTTATTGATATATTTTCCATTTTTCATAGCAAACTTTATAATATCTATTTTATTCAAAATAGATCAACTATTCCTTATATATTCTACATTGGAGTATTTGCTAGTTTTATTAATAATGTCTATATTTATATATCCATTCCAAAAAACAACTATATACCTTTATTTTTATAATAAAGATGTTAAGAAGGCATATCTAGAATCTTTAAAATATTATCCTGGAATATTGTTAATAGTACTTTTTAATGTTTTTTCCTATTTAATGTTGACCGCATTATCAGTATTTTTATCTACTTTTATATCTTCAACAATTTTTATATTGACAAATAATTTTGAACTATTCTTCTATTCCTATTTTATCTCTTTTACAATACTTACCTTAATATTTTATGTTATAATAAATAAATTCTTTATTTCATCTCCATTATATATGTTTGAGAAAAAGAAGATTGTTCAATCTTTAAGAGAATCTTGGAATATAATAGATATAAAAAATTCATTTAAAATATATATTTTACAATTATTGTTGTATTCTTTGGCTATAGTAATATTAGTTGCTCAACAAATCTATTACAAGGAATTATTTATATTTAAACTAATAGATATTTTCACATCAGTATACATAATTATTCCTATAACAAATATTTTTTCTTTGTATCTATATGAACAATATAAAAATTATTCTAAATAGCCCCTTCAAATTTTAGTAATTTTTCCTTGAACTCTCTACCAAGCGGAGTATAGTTTCCCAAATCCCCGTTACTTTTTATTACTCTATGACATGGTATTAATATTATAAATGGATTATACTTTAATGCTAGTATTATTTCTCTATAATTTAAACCAGTTCTATCCTTTAATTCTTTATATGTGATAGTTTTTCCTCTCTCCACTTTTAATAATTCTTCATATACTTTATTGTATTTATACATATTTAATTCAAATTTATATTTTTCTCCCCTCAATGCTCTATATATTGCTTCCTGAAAAAATTTATCCATATTTTCATCAAATACTAGATCTCCATCCAGATTATGAAATTTTGCAATTTTTTCTATATGCTTTATTAAGGATTCTTGATCATAACCTAAAGAATATGCTAATATTTTTGTTTCTTTAACTATATAACCAGAAAATAACTCCTTATCTATTACATTTATCATTTTTACTCTTTATTATCTCTAAAGATTTATCTGCATGTTCCTTCGCATTTTTTAAAGATTTTAATACAGAAACTATATTCATATTTTTATCAATTATATAAGTAATTCTTGAAGCACCCTTTCCAACCTTACTCTTTGCATTATATAGATCTATTACCTTTAATTCTGGATCTGCAATCAAAGGAAATTGTGCACCATATTTTTCTGAAAACTTTGTTTGAGTATCCAATTTATCATTACTTACCCCTATTATTTCTGCATTGCACTTACTAAATTCTTGATATAACTCAACAAATCTTTTTAGTTCTTGTGTACATCCGGATGTAAATGCCTTTGGAAAGAAATATAAAACAACAAAATCTTTTTTCTTCAATAATTCTGATAATTTTATCTTTCCTTTCGTTGATTCAGCCTCGAAATCTGGTGCTTTTTCCATTAATAAATATTAAAAAATATATTAAAAAATTTATTGTTTTACTTCTTTATATGCAAACCACCAATCAAATCCTTCTAATTCTTTTTTCTTTATCTTTTCTAATCTATCCATAGCTTCTTCCATCTTTGTTGCTGGTGGAATTATTACTTTGTTGCCAATTATTTCATTATTTGGCCAGTTTGCAGGAATTGCTACATTGTATTTGTCTGATATTTGCAAAGCTTTTACCATCCTTAATATTTCATCAACATTTCTACCAAGCTCTTGTGGATAATATAATATTGCTCTTATAATTCCTTCTGGATCTATTATAAATACTGCTCTTACCGTATTAGTTCCTTTCTCTGGATGTATCATTCCATATAAACTGGCAACCTTTCCTTGATCATCTGCAATAATTGGAAATTCTATTTCTAAATTCAATTTTTCCTTTATCCATTCAACCCACTTTATATGGGAAAATACCTGATCAATTGATAATCCTATTAGTTCTGTATTTAATTTTCTAAATTCTTGGTATCTCTTCTGAAATGCATAGAATTCTGTAGTACATACTGGTGTAAAATCTGCCGGATGACTGAATAATACTACCCATTTTCCTCTATAATCTTCTGGGAACCTAATTTTTCCCTTTGTCGTCATTGCTTCAAAAGATGGTGCTTTTTCTCCAATCTTGGGCATTGATCTAATCTCTGATACCATACTATTATATTAATGTGGAAGATATTTAAAC
>JBMFJL010000060.1:0-3815 GCA_049973735.1 Nanopusillaceae archaeon | reverse complement strand
ATAAACATTTTTTATAGGCGTTGAAAATATCATTGCAAAAACATTGAAAAAAGATTTTAAACCAAAGCATTCTTGACTTATTATAAAACTGAAATTTTTCATATATATTAAATTTTCATATGCTAAATGATTTATATTTAAATAATTTAAAATTGAGGATAAAAAATTTGTGTAAAAAATAAGTATATTTTTTGGTAGAATAATAAAGTAATAACTGTATAAATATAAAGGTATGGAATATATCAACATATTAAGAAAAAATATAGTCGATATTAGAATTTTTCTTAATTTTTTATCATATTTTGATTTGTTAATTATTTCTGGATAGTATTTATTTATTAAATATTCAAACATTTTTTATTTTTACTGCTACTCCTCTTTTAAAATCTTTTATCTCTTTTGAGGATAATAAACTTTCTCCAATTGCTATAAGATTATCATTTTTATCTACAACAAAAACTATATCACCAGACAATATTTGATCATATACATCTATAACAAATTTACAAAAAACAGATTTACCTTTCTTTACAAATTCTATAGCCTCATCCTCTATAACAACTCTATATTTTGGAAAATCTAAATATTTCTTTAAAATTTCCCCGCCAAACTTAGTAGGTATAATAAATCCTGTAGATGGTTCTACAGTACCAAATAATTTTCCATCTATATAAATTCTTCTTATTCTGCCAGTCTTTTTGCTAATTTCTATTTTTATTTTATCCTTATAATTTTCTATTAATCTGTCTCCAACTTTATCTCCAAACTGATAATTTAGAATAGCCCTAATTATTGATAATTCCATACCAGTATAATACAAATTTTGCAGCCAATTGTTCTGCACTTTCATTATTTGGCCCAATAATAAAAATAGTGTTATTTTTATTATCGAATACTATTTCTATAGAATCATTTGATGGGACGATGTATATTAATAATGTTTGATTAAGTGGTAAGATGTAGGTAATGTTCGAATAGTTTCCGGGAGTGTATAAAAATAAATTATTGCCAAATATACTGTTATTCTGTAAAAAATATTTGCAATTATCGGCATAATAAAGACAGGTTGGATTAAGATTTGGAATTTTTAGCAATATATATAATATTTCTGCATTATAATATCCAGATAGATGCGGGTCAAATATAAGTAAACCAAATGAATAATTCTCTAAAACTTTGTTTAAACTAACATTAGATATTATTGGTATGTAAGATAATTCTTCAATACTATATGGACTAGAAACTAATACTCCACTTGAAGAATTATAATAATAAATTTTTTCACTATAGTTCTTATAATTAAAGAATATGTTTTTTGCTATGATGTAAATTATTAGTATGACAATACCTAAAAATATCAACAGGTCTATGACCTTTTCTTTGTTCATAAATAAATAAGATGATCAGAAACACATATAAGTATTGTAAAATTAAAATAATATAATGAACGATGTAGAAGAGAAACTATTAGAAATACTAAGACACTATCCTCATGGTTTGACTATATCAGAATTATCGAAGATATCTAAAATAAATAGGTTGACTTTGTCAAAACATTTGGAAATTTTAAAGGAAAGAGGATATTTAAATTATAGAACTGTTGGAAAAGCGAAAGTTTGGTATATAAACGAAGATATTAGTTTTATGGAATTATTATATTCAGAAAATCCAATAACAAAGTTGTTAAAACATGATAAATTCGGTTTTTTAGATATATCGGATATAAAGTTTTTGGTTATTCCTTCAGAAATAATTCAAGTATTATATTTGCAGTCTTTGGATCTCAACAATATAGATTTATTAAGAAATGTTGGAAAGAGGTTTGGAATACTAATAGCAACAACTTATAAAATGTATTCTGGTGCGGAAAGAGTATTGAATAATGAAATACTAGAAGGTATAATAAAATTATATGAAAAATTTGGTTTTGGCAAAATACAGGAAATATTTATCGATGCAAAAGTTTTAGATATAGCTATAACATTTTCTTCTTCAATTGAAGCAATAATATTAAGGGATTTAGAGGATATAATAAAGTCCAAAAATATAGAAGTAAAAGAATATTTCACAGAAGGATACTTTGAAGGACTATCAACAACCTTGTTCAGTATACCAATGATTTGTATAAATAAATCTTCTCTATATAATTCAGATAAATCTGAATTCATAATAAGGAAAAAGTGATAATTTGTATCACAGGAATACCGGGTTCTGGAAAAAGCACTATAGCAAAAAAATTAGCGGAAAAAATAAAATATCATTTAATAGATATTGGAGAATTTGTAATAAAAAATAAACTATATGAAGAATACGATGAAGCTTTGCAAACATATATAGTTGATGAAGAAAAATTATTTAAAGTGCTAGATGAATATATAAAAGATAAAGAAAACGTAATAATTGATGGAAATTTTTCTCATTTGTATCCAAAATGTGACATATGCATTATAATTAAGGCAGATCCTAATATAATATATGAAAGATTAAAGTCAAGGGGTTATAGTTATAACAAAATTTTTGAAAATATATGGGCGATGAATTTAGAAGTGATCGAGGATGAAATAGAGGAAATGGGAAAGAAATATTTTGTTTTTTATAATAATAAAGAAGAAGACATAGATAATATTGTAGAAGAAATTGTAAAAATAATTGATGGAAATAAAAATTAGATTAAAAAATTAAATTATTCTAAATTTATAAGCATTATCTCGAAATTATATAGTATGGCTGAAGAAAAGAAAAGTTTATACCCTATAATTCTATCTCCTGAAAAATATGCGAGAACAATTGGCAGAGAAGCAATGAGATCGAATATCATGGCCGCAGTATTAGTAGCGGAAATATTGAAGACATCTCTAGGACCAAGAGGAATGGATAAAATGTTGGTTGATGAATTAGGAGATGTAAGAGTAACAAATGACGGAGCCACAATATTAGATCAAATGCATGTTGAACATCCTGCAGCAAGATTGATAATAGAAATTGCAAAAACCCAAGATAAGGAAGTAGGTGATGGAACAAAAAGATCTACAATACTAGCTGGAGAATTGCTAAAGAGAGCAGATGAATTATTAGACAAAAATATACATCCAACAGTAATAATTGAGGGATATAATAAGGCGGCAAATCTTGCAGAAAAAATATTAGAACAAATTGCAGAAAAGGTATCATTGGATGATGAAAAAGTATTGATAAAAGCTGCAAAATCTGCTTTGTCATCTAAGATAGCATCAATATATTCAGATAAATTAGCAAAAATAGTAGTAGATGCTGTAAAGAAAGTAACAACTGTTGTAGAATTATCAGATGGAACTAAGAAAATAATAGTAGACTTAGATTCTCTAAAGATAGAAAAGAAAGCTGGAGGAAGTGTAAATGAAACAGAGCTAATTGATGGAATAGTAATAGATAAAGAAAAAATACATGGAGAAATGCCAAAATTAGTACAAAATGCAAAAATTGCCTTAATTGGAGATGCTATAGAAATAAAAGAAACAGAAACAGATGCCAGAATAAATATAACATCTCCTGAACAATTGGAACAATTCTTAAACAAAGAAAAAGAAATGTTAAAGAAAATGGTAGATAAGATAAGACAAGTAGGTGCAAATGTTGTATTTGTACAAAAGGGAGTAGACGACTTAGCAGCCTATTACTTTGCAAAATATGGAATTATGGTTGCTAGGAGAGTTAAAAAGTCTGATATGGAAAAATTAGCTAAGGCAACCGGTGCGAAAATTGTAAATTCAGTAGATGAATTATCTCCAAGTGATTTAGGTGAAGCAAAATTAGTAGAAGAAAGGAAAGTTGCAGAT
>JBMFJL010000059.1:0-3822 GCA_049973735.1 Nanopusillaceae archaeon | reverse complement strand
CAAATAAAATTCTGGAACAGCAGGATTAATTGTATTTATGAAATTTATATTTTTGGCTATATAGTGCACATATAAATTTCTGTATATTATTCTTTGAATAGATTTTTCTATAAATCCAATATCTTTTATTGTATAATAATCTATTTTTATATCTTCTAAAAAATTTCTAAAGAACCAGATACCTTGTATTAAAAATCCTTTATTTTTACCATTTAATTTAGATAATAATAATAAATCTTCAGGAACATCAGCTTGAGAATAAATTAAACTGTATTTATAATCTTTCAATATTTTATATATTGATAAAATCAAATCTATGGTACTTATATATCTTTTATATTGCAGAAAATTTAATATTTTGTTAGGAACATTCAAATTTAATTCTTCTATTTTATATAAAAGTTTCTCTTTATAATTTTTACTTTTTAAAGCTTCTCTAATATTATATATAGAAGGTATAAATTCAAAATTAATTTTTTTAGTAAAATACTTCAATATATTTTCATTTCTTATTGGACCACCTCCTTGAAACATAATTGGAAGCTCTCCTAATATTAAGATACCCCTATCTCTCATTAATTTCATTTATGTAATAGTTCTTAAAAATCTCATAAAATAATTCTTCTTATATTTCTGTTATTCAATAGATACTGTAAAGTAGAAAATAAAATAGACTATTAACAGGCTTATTTCATATATTTCATTAATTTTTATTTAATTATTTCTTGTTTAATAATAAATCATTGGAATATAATAATATTGTATAATACCTAAAAACAAATAAATCTTATATGATTAAATTAAGACGATAAGAAACGTTGGATGATTAAATTTTTCGATACCTTTATAATAGTTTAATAGAATTAAACTTACAACTATATCTTTTATTGTTGTTATTCTTTTTAATTTTTTGTATTTATTTATCATGGTTAATAACTATATTATTTTTATAATATCTTTATAAATAATTCATGAATTCTTTTTAGGTTTATCATAATAATTAGATGTTTTTATATACTGTTCTAAACATCTTTTCTATTTTTGGTAATACTATTTTTGAATCGAATTTTAATGCAATATCTCTAGCTTTTTTAGATAATTCATGATATTTTTCCAAATTACTTTTCCAAATATTATAATAATATAAAATTCCTTTTATGTAATCATCTATATCTCCTAATTTAGCATAATAGATTGATTCAGATTCTCCAAAAGCGCTTATAACATCTGGAAGGTTAGAAACTACCACAGGATTTCCTATTGCTAAATTTTCTAAAGTAGAGAAAGGAAAGATATCGGCTCTAGTTGGTAAAAACATTAGGTTTTTAGAACTAATAATTTTAATATACTCATCTTCTGATAGCATACCCAAATAATAAATATTATTAGGAAGTTTATTTATTTCGGGCTTGTGACCTGCTATAAAAAATTTTATATCTTTATAATTCTGTAATCTTTTAGCTACCTTTATTAAGATATCTATTCCTTTATCTATATTAACTACCCCTGGACATATAATTTCAAATATTTCATTTTCTTTATCTTTTGGGATATATTTATTTATTTCTATCCAATTTGGTATAACAAAAATTCTTTTATAGCCTTTTCTTTTATATATATTTGCTCTATATTCGGTTAATAAATGGTGATATGCCTTTTTAATAAATGGTAACCTTTCTATTAATATATAGTAAGTTCTTTGAGCAGTATTATTGATTAATGAGTGATGACCAAATATCATTTTATTATAATTAAAATATCTTAATAGCTTTATTTCTATTCCCGTCCATCCATACATGCTGTATATCACATCAAAATCATCTATATATTTTTTCATTTCATTTATGTCATAAAAACCAATAAACCTCTTTTTGTATTTTATTTCGAAATATTTAAATTTGGTGTTTTTTATATCATAACTTTTATGTATGTCTGTTGTAATAACTGTCACATCATATTTATCGGATAAATAAGTAGCGATAGTTTTTATCCATTTTTCACTACCTCTATCATGCGATATGTGGGTTATGTTGAAAAATAGTATTTTAATCATAAAAATATTAAATATAGAATTTATCTTATAAAAGTATCCTTATATATTATTTCTATGAAGATTTTAGACTTAATTATTATATTTTTTAGACGATATACACAGAATGATTCAAAATATGTTGGTTATTTTCATATTATCAGCCATTATATATGTTTATATTTTGGGTTTTATTTTTATTTTCTAGATATTTGCTAGAGTCATATAATACTATTCGTAGAACTCCATAATGATTTAAGAATATCTAATATTGGTTGTATCTTTATAACAATATTTAATTTTAATAGTTTCTTGTTAAGTTTTATAGGAGAAATGTTCTTTATCAATTAAAGGTAAAATTTTTATTATATAAATTAACAACATGTCTTTTATTCTTTAGGATAAAAATAACAATCATAAAAATTAAGTTTCAATTATTTATATGATGAATCCCATAACTAATTCTTTAAAATTCTTTTCATCAACTTTATTTAATATTCTTCTAGCATTTATATTCTTCTTAATAGCAGGTAAATTTACGAATCCAGCTTTTGTTGGACAAGTTGCAATTATACAATTAATGGAAACAATTTCTATAACATTTTTTACTCTATTACCATATAATATAATTACTAGAGAAATATCTGAAAAATTTACAAATAAAGAAGATTATAAAGATATCATATATACCTCTTTATCGTATTCTATTCTTATTTCACCTTTAGTGTTAATTTTATTATTTTTTCCTTCTTATTTATATTTATCTATTCCATATTTTATCTTATTTGTTTATACAGCATATCAAAGTTCAATATTATCTGGACTGGGAAAATTTACAGAAATAAGTATAGGAAATATTTTACTTGTTATTTTTAGGTGGGGTTTATCTATTATATCAGTATATTATCACAGTATTTTACTGCTAATATTTTTCTGGACCTTAGGAGCATTAATTAAAGCTATATACTATCAGTTTTTTATACCATTCAAATTTAGATTTGATATTAATATCGCAAAAGAAATAGTAAAAATTGGATTTCCCATATATTTATCAGGAATAGTTTCTTTTATTTCATCCCAAGGTGATAGAGTTATTACAGCATTTTTATTAGGTTCATATTATCTAGGAATATATCAGTTAGTAGCATTGATTTCTACACTACCTTTATTATTGCTATTAAATTCCTTTTCTTCCTCATTATTACCATCTTCTACTCATTATTATGCAAAAGGTATAGAATTGCATAAAATGTCTTCATTAACTCTTAGATTATTAACATTAATATCATTACCTATAGCAATAATAGGATTTTATATTACTCCTATATTTTTACAAACATTTTTTCCAAAATATATATTAGGAAAAGAAGCATTAGAAATATTAATTTTATCATTAACAGCAATAATTCCTTTACAAATTTTATCTACATTTTTAATTACATTAAAGAAAAATTATAAAATATTTATCTATATTGGAACTATTAGTGCATTAACTGTAATTATTTTTTCATATTTGTTAATTCCAATATATAATATTACTGGTGCAGCAATTTCTCAACTTTTAAATGCAATTATTACTTCACTATTAATTTTATATTATTCTTATAAACAAAATATAATAAAATTAACTAAAAAAGAAATTTATTCAATAATTTTAATATTTCTATCATTTTTATCTTTTATTAATTGGTATTTAACATTAATTATTATCTTATTATTATTTAAATTATTTAAAATAATCACTAAAGATGATTTGAAAATAATAGATATTTTCTTACCAAATTATTTGAAAT
>JBMFJL010000058.1:0-3835 GCA_049973735.1 Nanopusillaceae archaeon | reverse complement strand
CCACTCTTTTATTTGTTGTTCATATTCTTCAACTGGAATATCTAACCTTTGCGCTAATGCAAAAAGTAATGTTAATAATCTGTCTCTTCCGTCAGTCCAGGTTTCCTCTAAAATAAATTCGTATAATTTTCTGTATTTGCTCATTTTTTGTTTAGATTAATTCCTAATTTTGCCAGAAAATTATTCTTATCAATTTCTAGCATTTTTGCAAAAGCTATCGTCTCTATCTGGCTTAATCCCTCTGTTCCTAACTTTACATAATAATCTAAGAATTGTGAATTTTTGATATATGGCGGAATTAATAATTCTGCTCTCTTTTTTGTTTCTGGATGATAACTAAATGGCAATCTCCAAACGTGATTCATCACAAATCCGTGCAAATCAAATTTTGTTAATGTATATATCTCCAGTTTTTCTTTAATTGCTCTTTTTTCCTCATCAGTTAATGGTTGATTAAAGAATAGATGAATATGAAATGATTTATTACCCGAAAAGACCAGGATACACGGAACTTCAAGTCTTACATTTAAGAATTTTGTAACTAATGTTGATTTTTTGATCTGTTCATCTGGTTCATAATTACCTTCTGGTTCTAAAACTATTTCATTTTTTAGTAAAGTTTGTGAGATTGCTATTACATTATTATCTTCTATAAACTTGTATGCTTTATCGAAATCTGTCCAGAAACTTTCATCCTGCCATTTTCCTACACTAGCAGTCTTCGATCCAAATTTAAAGAATGCATATCTTAGTTGATAGTCTCTATGTCCTAATATTACGTTTTTATACGTTAAGTAAAACTGTACGTAATGCCAGATCTCTTTAAATTCTTTTTCACTTAATGAGAATTCACTCATTTTCTTTAAATTCTTTATTATCATCATCTTGGCTTAATGATTCTTCCAAAGATACTATATCACCAACATCTGCTATTTCTTTTTCAAATTCCTCTATTATCTTCCTTGTATCTGGTATTGTATCCGCATTTTCTAATAAGTGATTTAGTTGATCCTCTAATGATTTGTTTATACTGCTAAATAGTTTTCTTAATTTTTCCACCTGCATTACCCAATAATGGAATGTTGTAATTATTTCGCCAAAATTTCCACGGAAAAATACTTTTTTAGTTTCTATTTCTATTCCTTGTTTATTAAAGAAATCTAACAAAATTGTAGTATCGCCAATTTTTTGTGCCATCATCTTTGTGTTAATTAATAACAAGTTTTCGCTTTTTGCAAATACTAATGGATACATATGTAAATATCTTTCCAGATTCATTAAATAACCAAATGTTCTATTTTTATCTCCACCAAATTTATTCTTTATGTTATCTGTATCTAAATCTGTAATAGAATCGACAGCAAGCATGCCCTCACCGAATAATACTTTCATTAAGAATTTATAGAAGATTTCTTCTTGTTTTGGAGAATAGAACAATTCGAATTCATTTTTGTATAATTTGTTTAGTATTTTCTTTATGATTGTTTTGTTTGCATAATCTGTTATCAATAAGTAAGTTGGCAAAATGTCTTTCAATCCTTTTATGATCTTTTCATAATCGTAATCGTCAATGTTTACAAAATCTTTTAGCATATGTCTAATAAGATATAGAATATGTTGTATTGTTAGTATCTGTATCTGTGGTTGTTTTTTCTTTTTATTGTCCTTACTACTTTCTTCTATAGATGCATATGTTTCAAAGATTCCATGAACAGTTTTTGCAGGTAATAATATAGGTTGAATCTGGTCACCAGTTTTGAACTCAATCATAACCTCAAAATTCCTATATAACTTTACGTTAATTATGTTTCCTTCAAATAATTTAACTACTAATTCTTTGACTTTTTTTAGTTCATCACTGCTAACAAAATAATCAAAGTATTTTGATATAAACGTATTAACCTCACTTTCTAATCTTGTTTTTTGTGTTATTTCTCCCAATTTCTTTAAATTTGTGATGAATTTTTCTATTTCCTCTTTACTAAATTCTCTACTGCTATACCTATAGAAGATAATAGGTTTCATAAAATCAATGAATCTTATGAAGACAGTGTTTTCAATTTCTTCAGATTTTAATAAATTAAGCTCGGTATACAATATATTTTCGATTGTAAAATCTTTTTCTTTTTCCTTTAATACTGTATAGATTTTTCCAATGTTGTCTACAAAAAGATAAGCATCTTTAATATCCTCGAAGGAAATTAATTTTTTGTTTTCCTGTGTCTGGTCCTCAAATAAAGCATTGAATTTTTCTTCAGAAATTTCTCTTAGACTTGGTACTAACATGTTATCTTTTTTAACATAATCTACAAGCTTGTTTGCCAATAACACACTAATTATAAAGTTTGGTAGAATTTCACCTTTTTCGTATTTTATGTAATAATAGTATTTTTGCAATTTTCTGTTATAAGCCCATCCTAATATGTTAAATATTGTTTTTTCATCTTCACTATTGTTTAAGTACTCATCTATTACTTTACTTGTGAATACTGCATATGTCCATGATCTACCTTTTTTGTTTTCTTTATTTGTTGTTGCGGTCATTGTTGTTTAGATTCGTAATATAATTTAGCTATTTCATCAGCTATTTCTTCCATTATGCTTTTTTCATCTTTAACAAACTCTTTCTCCCAAAGTTTTTGCTTTTCTAATATTCTTTTTCTCATCCATAGATCTAATGATATATATCCTTTTTCATATAATGCTAAAGCAAAATAGTATAAATCATCTGGTATTACTCTTTCTAAATCTTCCTTATCAAATTCTGGTACTGTTATTAAGAAATAAATGTATTTATCCTTGTTTGGTGAATCAATTCTTAATATTCTATCCGTTGCTTGTTTTAAAGATGCAAATGTCCACCAGTATTGATAAAATATTAATACATCGGTATCTGATAAGTTAATTCCTTCTCCTCCTGTTTTTATCGTAAATACTAATATTCCTTTATCATCTTTTTTATAAGATTCTAGTTCTTTATCATCTCCTGTTAAGAAATATACTTTTCTTTTACTTTCATTTTCTAAAATTGACTTAAATAATTTGAAATTCTTGTTTCTTATTGCTATAGATATTTTTGTATTTGAATGTTTCCTAATTAGCTTTACTAAATTTTTCATTTTTGGATGCTCTGGATTTATATATTGTATGTCTCCAAATTCTTCCTTATAATAAAAGCCATCTATGTAATAGCTTATCACAGAAATGTATCTTGATAATATTGGCATTATTGCTTTTATTTTCTCCTCATCTTCCTCTTTTTTGTTAGAAAATTTCCTTTTTCTTAATTTTTCCAATTCTCTGGCTAAAGGAATAACAAGATGATCCCTAAATATGTATAATAATTCTTTGTCATTTATTTTTGCTTCTACAATTTCTTTTCTTACATTAAACATTTTTGCTTTTTCTTCAAAAGATTTTAAATTAACATATAATACTTTGTTATAAAGATCAAAGCAATACTGATAAAGAGACTCATACGTATTAAAGAAATTTTCTATAATGATCTTGTTTTTTCTTTTGCTCTTTTTGTTGTAATAGAAATAGTTTTTTATATCTGATATATTGAATCCTAAAGCTCTAAGATAATTGTATGTTTCATGATTGCCATTTACCGTTGGTGTTGCTGACATAAACAATATATTTTTTGCATATTTAGTCAAGGATAATACAATTTTTGTTATTACTTTAGTTCTTTTTGATCCTCTTGATTGTGAAAATACATTTTGCGATTCATCTACTATAAATATATCATATTGATATTTTTTGTTTTTCTCTATGAATTTATAGATTATTTCATATGGTATTTCTGTTATTTTTAGTTCTTTTCCACTAT
>JBMFJL010000057.1:0-3952 GCA_049973735.1 Nanopusillaceae archaeon | reverse complement strand
TTTCTCTCTCAATAACTCAATTCTCTATTCTTTCTCTATTCTCTCTCTCTAAGAATAAAAAGTCCCTGTTGTGGGAATAATTGTTTAGTAAAATGCGATTTGAATTATAAATATTTTATTAATTGCCAAAAGCTTTATAAACCTATATACTCATATGTTAAAGTTAGGTGGAAGTATGGAAGTACTAGAGAACGAAGAAATAGAGTTAAAGGAAGAAAAGGAATATTCGTTTAAAATAGAAAATAATCCATTTTTTTCATGGAAAAAAATAGAGTCATATGGACAAGAATTATATTATTTAGAGCCCATGAGTCATGGTTTCCTTTTTTATATATTAGAACACGACAAAGGAATAAGAATTCCGGAGTTCGAAGGAAAAAGGAAAGTGATAGACTATGATGCAATTTACGTAACTTATAAAGTACGTAATATTTACGTACAAGTTTTTATTTTTACGACAGATATATATGAAAAAGATATAAATATAACTATTAAGTTATTCTTTTTTTGGTAAAATTTTCTATTAACTTTTTTTTCGTTTTATTTCTTTTTTTTTCTATTTCTCTATTTTTCGTTTATGTTTAGTTTTTTCTTTTAGTTTATGCTTTTACTTTTTGCTTTTAGTTTATGCTTTTTGTTTTAGCTTAGTTTATGTTTATGTTTATACGTTATTCATATCATATTATATTATTATATTATATAATATAATGTACTATGTACTATATTGCGTTATACTATGTTAGTTATAACCAAAATGTTTATTAACCTTTTTCAATATAGTAATAAGTAGGTGGAAAAGTATGGAAGAAGTAAATGAGATAGTAGAAATTAAAGATGAAAAAATATGTGTGGAAAATAAATGTTTAAGCTACGTAGGTGAGGACTTTGTTTTTGTAGATGTCCCAACGGAAAATTCAGAGAAAACGGGGGACCTAAGTGGATACGATATATATGATATAATGAGGAATCATGTCACTAGCGTAGATTTTTTAAAGCTTTTTAGGAAATATTATGTGAGATTTGGCTATATTATATTTTTTAATAAAAACTTTACAGAAGCTGTAAAAGTAGATGGATGGTCTACCTGGATATACCCAAGGAAGAGGAAAAAAAGTGTAACTCTAAAATTTACTTTTTATGAACTAGAAGACGAACAAACTAATTAAATAACCTTTTTTTCTAAACCTATTTTTTATATTTTTGTTTCTCTTTTTCTCTATTCTTTTTTCTCTATTCATGCTTAACTTTTAGCTTTAGCTTTAGTTTATACTTTATTTAATATTATATTATAATGTACTATACTGCGTTTAATTGCTTATTAATAAACTATCAAAATGTTTATTAACCTCTTTGGATAATAGTATATAGTGAGGTGATAAGAATGGAGGAAGGGCAAGAAGAGAAAATAAAAATTTACTTTGATCTAATCGGGAACCCCCGGGCGACTAGGGGGAGCGGGTGGGTGGCGTTAGTAATTGGGGACGAAATTCAATTTTTAAGAGCCAGTATCCCGCAATTTGATAAAAACACATTGATAGGGGGGACGTATTTATTACCTAAGGGGGCTTATGTTATAGTGAAAAGTGACGGGAGTTCCCATAAGAATTCCAGGCAATATTATACATTATACCAAGTTACAGGAGGGGAAGAGAAAGTTAGGGAAGTCGCTTCTATTAGCATAATAAACAATAATCTAATATTTAAGCCGACCGAGTTAGAAAATATATATATCAATGCTCCAGAAAATGCTAAAAGTAAAGTTATATATACGCTTATACAGTATTCAAAGCAATATGTTACCGCCCAATTACTCACACCATAACTTTTTTTTCTAAATTCTTTTTTATTTTTTAAATCTCTTTTTCCTCTAAATCTTTTTCCCTCTCTTTTTTGGAGGGATTGGGGAGTTTTTTATATTATTCTAGTCATTAACAAATTACCAAAAGGCTTATTAACCCGTCTATACATAATATTAAGTGGGGTGTATGAGAATGGTTAAGAGATATGAAATTAATATAAAAAACGATAAAAATTATGTATGGTTTAAATGGCATTCTTATGAGATTTATCAATTAAGAGGGGTACATATACTTGATGCGATAAAAGATAATGATATCAAAATCCCAGAATTAGAGGGGACAATATTCGAAGATTTCAACGATGACGGAATTTATTATAAAACTACTGACGGAAGAAAAATAAAAATCAGAATTTATACGGAGGACCCGTTTAGCGATTACACAAAAGGCCTTTTAGAGCTTTTTTTCATTTAGGGGGGGTGGAAGAAATGGAAGAAACAGAAGAAATAATAAGTATGGACGAACCGATATATATAGACTTGGTAAATTTGAAGTATGTCGATCGGCTAAACAAAATAAATAAGAAATTCGATAGTGTCGATAAACTTGCCGAATACGTTGAAGAAAGAGCTTGTAGGCAATACACTACACACACATACCCCGTTTTTCATTCTGAAAGTGTAATTATTATCGGGAAAAACAAAATCATAGAGCTAAGGGGGAACTTTTATTCTGGTATCCCCCTTAGGTCAGTGTTTGAGGTCATAAATAAGTTAAAATAATCTTTTTTTAAAAAAAAAACAAATCTCTATTTTCTCTTTTTCCCTCTCTTTTTTGGGAGGAGATTGGGGAGCTTTTTACCATTTTACCAATTAGCAAATAACCAAAAGGCTTATTAACCTGTCTATACATAATATTAAGTGGGGTGAAGAAAAAATGAAGGATAGGATAATATTGTTAAACGCACTCCCTCTTAATGCTTTTTTGTATTTTAATTTTAATGCTAGTATAAGAAGGCTTGAAAATCTAGAACAGTTAAAAAAGGAAATTGAACGCTTAGGTGGTGAAGAATTGTTAGTTAATTTTATCAGGCATCCAGCGACTATAAAATTGTTACAGCAAAAGCTCGGTTATAATTTAACTCCGGTAAATATGTTATATACATACATCCCAGGTGACCATATATTTGTGATAACATTATCTCAATGGCAAGAAAGAGGTAAAGAAAAAACGGAGCTAGAAGAAAGCGATATATTGATATATGAAGTAAAGATATACGGGGGTAGGTGAAAAAATGACGGAAAAGCTATTATCAGTTACTCAGCTAAAGCTATTAACTGGGCTAATTGAAGAGCTAAGCGAAAAATGTAAATTGAAAGGCGAAGAGGACGAAAAAATAAAAATTGCGGAGATCATCGAAAAGAATTTCGGGATTAAAGTATATGAGCCCGAGCTCCTCTCAGAGAATGAACCGGCTATTTTGGTAAATGAAGAATGTAAAGCGTATTTATATATACCTTAAGCTTTTTTGTAAATTTCAAACCTCTTTTTTTCGGTCTTTTTCCTCTATTTTCTCTTTTTCTCATTTTTTGTTTTAGCTTTATGTTTGTAGTTTAGCTATTGTTAAATAACCAAAAGGTTTATTAACTCTTATAACTATAATGTTATATGGAGGGGGGAAAATGGAAAAAGATCAGTATAAAGTAAAGGGCTGGAGATTGATAAGCCAAAATGGTGTCGCCCCAGTTGTTACAGTATACTATTACAGAGGATACAGAATTGTTTATAGTTATTACTATGGCCACAGAAACCAAATTCATACGTTCGTTCCTATAATCCTAACTACCCCTAGGGGTAAAAGACATGAATTTTTTAGCCTTGAAGAACTAAACGAATTTCTGAAACAAAGAAATCTTCCTTTATTCTAACATTTTTTTCTATAACTTTATTTCTTTTTTCTTTTATCATTTTACTTATTGCCAAATAACCATAAAGTTTATTAACCTATGTTGTCAATAGTATAAGATGGGGGAAAAATATGGAAGAAGGAGAAATAGAAACATGTAAAATGAGTAAAGAAGAGATAGAAGAAGAAATAAAAAATAGAATGCTAAGAATAAATGAAGTCGATAAGTATAAAATACAAAATAAAG
>JBMFJL010000056.1:0-3999 GCA_049973735.1 Nanopusillaceae archaeon | reverse complement strand
TTTAACCCTATTTTTACGGGTATATTACCATAAATAGTGAAAAATATTACCCCCCCATAAAAAATTGATTATACGATTTTTACAAATATCTATTATATAAATATATCAAATAATATTTCATTCGATGTTTAGATCGAAAAACCTATCCATTCCCTGCTTCCAAGAATTAATTCTCCTTCTAAGGGGTCCATTACCAATTATTCCTCTACCAATTAACCCAGATCCCCCCTCAGTATGTTCGATGGGTTTAGGTAGCATTTCATCAGCCTTTCTATTTGCTTCAGTAAGAAACTCTTTTTGTTCAGTTGCTATGTCGCTTATATACTTTGCTTTATCAACGATCTCATTATATTTATCAATGATATCCACAACATCAGCCATAATCATTTTGCAGTAACCACAGCTAGATTTATTGATTGCATCCACTAGTAATTGCCTTGCTTTTAATATCTCTTCCATAACCTCATCTTTATCGTCATCCATGATCGTAAATAATGATTGCAATTATTTAAATATTTCCTACCCAACTCAAAACTCAACTAAAAATAAAAAAAGGGGAAAAATTTGTAGAGATCCAAGAAAATTTTGTAATGTTTATGCCTTGGCTTTATAGAGTTCCACCATCTTCTCAGTAGACATAGCAGTCTTCCTTGCATCCTCAAGGCATTTTGCTACAGCAAGGAATCCCTCGTTTTTCCTAGCACCGCAGTTCTTGTAGGTCTCATAGCCACCCATCTTCTCAACTATTCCAATCCTATAGTTCTCGGCTGCCTTCTCTCTTGTTACTACCATATTATATCACCATGAAATAGTAAAAATAATTAATATATAAATTTTGGTAAGACATTTTTACAATGCCCTATTTTTATATCTTTCAGCCATATTATTAATTGCATCTTTGCTTGCCAATTCATCTGTAAAAATGAAAATTATATCTAGCGCTTTTATTACATTATCCTTGCCGTATTCAGAAATTAATAGATCATCTAAATATTTTAAATCTTTTCCATCATTTTTTACCTCATCCCATCCTTGAATACATTTATTCTCATCTTTATTTGATAGAGAAGAAATAATTTTACAGAATTTTACCATAAAGTTATCTAAATTATTATCCATGGTTAATATTATTGTTTCGTTCTATTTTAATTTTTTCTCATTATTGAATGCTTTTTTTGTTTTATTGTATATCCTATACCAATCACCGCTGTTGAATATCAATTTAAAAGTCCCAATCATAACCCTGATTACATCAGATACATCATACCCTGTAGTTAAAGCCAAGTATTCAAGCCATTTATAATCCTCTTCTGATAAGCGTATGGTTATTTTCTCATTTAGGCGTGCCATAAAAATTATACCTTCTTAAGTTTCTCTAGGATCTCTTTGGCAAATGTATTGTTATTATCTGCCTGTTTTTTTAGTTCCATTATAGTCTGTTCTAATACCTGACAGGCTTTATCATCGTGTAATTCACATAATTTTTGCATTATTATATATTTATCTATCATACCTAGAAAATGTTTTTCCGAATCCAAAATTATTATTGTTTTAAGTAGTTCTTTTTTCTCACTATCTGGTATATTCTCCTCATTTACCATCATTACCACCACCTATATTTTTAATAATTTTTTTGGTCATATCAACATAATCTGTGCCATAGTTTTCAGTCAAGTCTAGTTCTAATTTAACAAAATTTATGCCCCCCTCTCTATATAATTTCCAATCTTCTTTGCATTTATTTGGTGGTTTATTGGATAATACTGCTAAAATTTTGCAAAACCTCTCCTCAAAATTTTCCTCCTCCATTAATTACACCTCCGATAACATCTTATGCATACATATTAATCTATCCTCCAAAGTCTCAATTTTTGTGCTATCATAGGTTTTGCCCTTCTCACAAGCTTTACTTGCTTCTATGAATTTCTCAACATGAGCAGGTATTTTTGCCTCTTCTATTGTAGTTTTTTCTGGGGTACAGTATTTCTTTACCTGATCCTGTGATAATGCACCGATTACACCCTTTGCCCAGCACAAGGATTTACCTGTTGGTAATGGAACACATTTGCATCCCTCTGTTTTTGCCATCTCCTCATCATAAACTATGCCATCTAAAGCTAGTTGGATTACTAATTCGCTAGGACTTATGGGTATAACTATGTTATTTTTTGATGATGTTTTTTTTGATGAAAACGTGATATCAACAGTATCTTTATTTAATGAAGCGATCTTTTTATCTAAATTTTTGAATTTGTAGTCAAGCCAACTCTCAAGTTCCATGATATAATATAATTAATCACTCTTATTTAAAATTTTTTAGTTTTAAACTTTATAGCCTTGTGATTGCATCCATTGTTCAAATACATCCCAAGACATTAAGCCATATCCATAATCGTTTGTCTTTTTTGAACCATAAATGGCTGTGAGCATATCGAATATGTCGGTAAGCGTTAGATACCTTCCTGTTTGTTTATGGAAAGCATCATTCATAAGTGCGATCAAACCAGCTACAACAGGAGTTGACATACTTGTCCCTGCCAATGCTTGCATATTATGAACTACATGTGTGTATGCCCCAGACAGCATCCCTGTTATTGCACTATCTGTAATGGTTGTCGGTGCCACTACATCAGGTTTAATCGCCCCCCAGTTTGTAGGACCCCTGCTAGAGAAGTCGCTAACATACCCAGCTGGACCAAAGGGTGATGGGTTGGAGACAGCATTTGTTGATCCCACGGTTAAAACATTAGGCAGATCACCAGGGTCATCTATTGTATTCGGGTTGGGTCCGCTGTTCCCTGCTGCCTGAACTGGGATGATACCAGCCTGTACTATTGTGTTATATGCAGAATAGAATACACTATCCTCTGGCATTTTCAGTCCTGAAGCTGATCCACCCCAAGAACAAGATATTATGTTCACACCATCTTCAAGTGCCATATGCAATCCTTTTAATAACATGGAATTAGATCCTGTTCCTATTACAAAGCCAAGGGCTTTTATCGAGTATAATGTAACCCCAGGTGCGACACCCTCATTTATTACCTGTTTTTGATTTATGGCTGTGAAGACGTTATCAACAGCCCTCCTACCTGCAATTGCAGATGCACACCATTCACCATGCCCATTTGCATCCGTAAATACCCCAGGTATTACTGTCTGTTTTATTATTTTACCCGCTGTCATTGAATTCATATATGTGCCACCAGTATCAACAACTGCCACAGATACCCCATTCCCTATATACCCTTTGCTGTTTGCCACATCTGCACCTATCAGTCTTTTTACCCATTCCATGCTAGTAAAATACATATATTTTGCACGTGAAGTTCCATGCCTCTGAATACCTACTGGTGTATAAAAGACCCCCTCTGGTGGAACTATAGGAAAAGCTTTCACAAATATGAGGTTATCAGGGTATACAGCCTCAATGTTTGGTTCCTGTAGAAGTTCATTGGCATCAGGTCCTGATATAACTGTAGTTATCTGATTAAATCTTTTAAGTATTGAAAATGAATAAAATCCAGGCTCTGATAGAATGGGTTTATATGTTGAAATATCTAGATTTGTCCTTATAAAATCACCAATTTCTTCTGTATGTTGAGGATTTGTCTGGACAATGACGGGTAATGCAGCCCTGACAAAATCTGAACTTTTTAAGTAATTCCTTACCATAAATGATGCTATTTTTTTCAAATATATAAAATTAATGTCCCCTTATTTTAATATTAAATCATCTATTGCTTTTTGCAGTTTTTTGAAATCATCAAGATCTATGATTGCAAGGTAATTCCTTGAATATTTTTCATGGATCACAAAAATGGGTATTTTTCCCTCTTTTTTAGCTCTGATCCTTGTTTTTTTGAACTCGGAATAAAATGGGATCCTCTGTCGATGTTTTACCTCAATATAAAAAAGATCATGGATGACATCACCGCTTGTATTTCTAGAGTTTTTGCCAGATAATGGATTTCTTATACCATCCATTTTTGTTGCTAC
>JBMFJL010000055.1:0-4117 GCA_049973735.1 Nanopusillaceae archaeon | reverse complement strand
TAGTAAAATCTTTGGATTTGATAGGGGCACGCCAATAAATAGAGTATATGTAGAAGACTTTCTTAAAAGACATAGTGAATGCATAAAAGGAATTTGTTGTGAAGTTGTAGACGATAGATATATTTCAAAGTTTGGACATAATTTAGAGAAAGTAGAAATTTTGCACTATACAAACGATAATAAGAAAGCAACTATGGTTGCAGATTTGACTAAATATGATATGCTACCTGAAAATTATTTGGATTGTTTTATACTAACGCATGTACTTGAATTTATCTTTGATGTTCGAAGTGCGGTTAAAGGTATACATCGTATGCTAAAAAACGGCGTTGTAGCCTTGGTGACTGTTTGCGGCATAAGTCAGATAAGTAGATATGATTACGAAAGATGGGGAGATTACTGGAGATTTACGGACTTATCTTTGAGAAAAATTTTCGAAGAGGTTTTTGGTAAAGGAAATGTAGAAGTATATACTTATGGCAACGTATTGACAGCTACAGCTTTCCTGCATGGAATAAGTGCTGAAGAATTAACGGAAGAAGAGCTTTTCTATCAGGATATGGATTATCAATTAGTAATTTGTGTTAGGAGTGTAAAAAGATGAGGAGGCTATTAAAAGAAGTAATAAAGCCATTATATTATTATTTGAAGGACACAAAACTTAGAGAATTTTATCGGATTTATGATAAATTCGGAAAATATGAAAGATATAAAATGGTTAAAGATGTTAGGTTTTTAAATTTTAGATTTGATGTCCCTGATATTCCAAGTTTTATATGGCAATTTAAAGATATATTTGTTGATGAGATATATAAGTTTGACTCAAATTCTCAGAGACCAATAATATATGATTGTGGTGCGAATATAGGTATGAGCTGCTTATACTTTAAACTTCTTTATCCAAATGCAAGGGTTATCGCATTCGAAGCTGATTCCTTTTTAGCTGATATACTGAGGAATAATTTACAGAAAAATGGTATTTCAAATAATGTTGAGATTATTAATGCTGCGGTTTGGATAGAAAACGGTGAAATTGACTTTTCAAGGGATTTTGCAGATGGAGGAAGTGTATACGGAACATCTAATAACTATCGGGTTAAAGCAGTAAGATTAAGAGATTTTCTGGAAAAAGAAAATAAAGTTGATATGTTAAAAATGGATATAGAAGGTGCGGAGTATGATGTGTTGTTCGATTGTAAAGATGTTTTAGGAATTGTAGAAAATATCTTTGTGGAATATCATTCTTGAAGTGATAAAGACCAAAAACTAAGCGAAATTTTAAGTATCTTGGAATATAGTGGTTTCAGGTATTATATTGAAAATGTATCTAAGAGAAAGCATCCGTTGATTGATCAAGCTTTAGCTTGTAATATGGATCTACAATTAAATATATGGAGCTATAGAAAGTAGATGAAGCAAAGGCTATTAGAATATTTGTCTAAGATTTCGTTCATAAATAATTTCTATTCTGGTATAGCTACAATATTTTTGCTACATAGAGTTTCTGATATTGATAAAAATAGATTATATCCAAATGAGAATATGAAAGTATCTCCTTCATTTTTAGAAGAGTTCATTAAAAGTCTTAAAAAATCAAATAAATATGAATTTATGTCCCTTGACGAGTTGCATAAAATTTTGATAAATGAAAAAAAAGTAGGGAAAAAACATTATGTACTTTTTACATTGGATGACGCCTACAAAGATAATTATCAAATAGCATACCCTATATTTAAGCATTATAATATACCATTTACAATTTACATCACCACTTCGTTTCCTAATAAAAAAGCTATTCTTTGGTGGTACATAATAGAAAATTTAATCATTCAAAATGATGAGATTCGAATATGTGACAAGCGTTTCGAGTGTAGAACTTATGAAGAAAAAAATAAGGTTTTTTTTAAGCTTAGGGAAATCATTATTAATATGAATCAGAAAAACTTATTATTTGAATTAAACAAACTTTTTCAGAATTATAATATAAACTGGTACTCTATGAATGAGGATTTATGTATATCTTGGGATGAAATAAAAGAATTAAGTCAGGATGAATTATGCACAATAGGAAATCACACAGAAAATCACTATAATTTTAAGTATCTATCTGAAACAGAAATAATTAATGAAATAGTAAATGCAAGCAATGAATTAGAATCAAGGATAAGGAAAAAAATCGAACATTTTGCATATCCATTTGGTAGTTCAAATGAAATAGGAAAAAGAGAAGCAGAGATAGTAAGTAGATTAAATTTTAAAACAGTTGTAACTGCAAGACATGGTACAATATATTATAAACATAAAAACTATTTAAACTGTTGTTTGCCCAGAGTGACACTGACTAACGACTTTAACATAAAAAGTATAGGAAGGATAAGAAAAAGGAGGGTAGTAACTTTATGATTACATGTTTACTGTGTAGGAGTAGCATTTTAAGAAACTTAAGCTTGCTGAGGTAGAATAATGAAAATTTTAATACTTAACACAAATGATATTTCAGGAGGAGCTGCGAGAGCAACTTATAGGTTACATAAAGCTTTAATTAATGAAGGTATTGACAGCAAAATGCTTGTTCAGTATAAAGAAAGTAATGATTTTACAGTTATAGGTCCTTCAAATAAATTTGAGAAATTTATTAACTTGCTAAGACCAACATTGGACCAATTACCCTTACGTTTCTATCGAAACAGAAAACAATTACTTTTTAGCCCTTCATACATTCCTTCTAAAAGGATTATTAAGAAAGTAAAAGAAATTAATCCTGATATTGTTCATCTTCATTGGGTTACTGGTGGTTTCCTTAAAATTGAAGATTTTTTAAAAATAAAAAAACCGATACTTTGGACACTTCATGATAACTGGGCTTTTACAGGTGGATGTCATATAATGTGGGATTGCATGAAATATAAAGATGTATGCGGTTCATGTCATATTTTAAATAGTAGGATGAGTTACGATTTAAGTACATGGGTTTGGAAAAGAAAGCAAAAAACTTTCAGCATAATGGAAAATCTTTATATAGTATGTCCTAGCAGATGGATGCTCAATTGTTCAAAAGGAAGTTATCTTCTAAGGGATAAGCCGCACTTCTATATACCAAATCCAATTGATACATCAATATTCAAACCTTTTGACAAATTTAAATCTAGGGAAATTTTGAATTTACCTTTTGACAAGAAAATAATTCTTTGTGGAGCACTTTATGCAGATGAAAATAAAGGGTTTTATTTATTAAATGAAGCTATTAATAATTTGAAATTAAATAATATAGAAATATGTCTTTTCGGTATTATAAATGATAAAAACCATTATATTTTTAAATATCCAACAAGATATCTTGGTACGTTTAAGGACGATTTTAGTTTAGTGTTGTTATACAATGCTGCAGATTTGGTAGTTGTACCAAGCAAACAGGAAAATTTATCCAATACCATTATGGAAAGTTTGAGTTGTGGTACCCCAGTAGTAGCTTTTGATATAGGTGGAAACAGCGATATGATAGAACATAAGCTAAACGGTTATCTTGCTAAACCATTTAATACAATAGATTTGGCACAGGGTATTGAATGGATATTGAGCTTAGATGAGAGTAAATATAGAGATATGCAAAAAAATGCTCGGCAAAAAGTATTGAGAGAATTTGATGCTAAAGTTGTTGCTAAAAAATATGTTAAACTTTACGAAGAAATTTTAAATAGTAAGAAGGGTTAAAAAAATGAAAATAAAAATTTACCCAAAGAATTATTTGACTTATAAGTTAACGGATAACTTAGTCCCAAACACAAAACACAGCATAACCATTCCAGAGCTTAAAATATTCAATTCAGAGTTAGAAGGGAGGTCAGATGATAAGTTTAAAACAAGGTTGTTTTTGCCAGAAAATCCTTCAAGAGTAGCAGAAGGTGGGCTAAGAACAAAGGGTCTCTTTAAGTTTAACTATAAGAAATTAGGTGATGTTTGGTATATCTGCGACATAGATGGTAATACTCTTTTGGAAGCTCCTGCGGAAATTCAAGAAAAAATAGATATATACTTATCATCCATAGAAAACTGGCAAGAAATAACAGAACTTCCACTTATTACCGTCATCACAGTTGTTTTCAACGGAGCAAAAACT
>JBMFJL010000054.1:0-4143 GCA_049973735.1 Nanopusillaceae archaeon | reverse complement strand
AATAAATCCATTAGCACCAATTGGATAGTTTGTTAAAGATAATATGGCTAGTAATCCAAGTATATCAAATGCGATAGTTGATATTATATTTAATGTTATATTCGAAGTTCTAAAAGCTAAAAATATTATTATGCCGGTTAAAATCATTACAATAATTACGAATTGGCTAAATTGGGTGAAAATAAGATTTCCTATTAAAGAACTATATCTTTGAATTGATATATCTTTTAAAGATAAATTAATGTTATAATTTGATTGTAGAAGTTGTAATAATAATGTTTCATTAATATTTTTTGGAGATTCAATAAAAATTATGTCTTTAGTATTATATAAAATATAATCTGTTATATTCATTTGATATAAAACATTTTCTATTTGTGTATTTGAAATATGTTGTTGATTATTTATTAGTACAAGATAACCTCCAGATATTGTAATTGATTTATTTAGTATATAACCTTTTGTATAATAGTTATATCCGATTATGCCTGCAAATACTATGAACAGCGCTATAGTTATATATAGAAATTTTTTGTAGTTTTTTTCAATGTATGAAAGCATTTTTGTTATGATATCCATTGTATATAAATCTAGATAACATATATAAATTTATTCTTAAATAGTTCAAAATATAATGAGAACCTTTAGTTATTTAGTTGAAATAATTTTGGTTATAGTCTTGATTATTACCTATTTATATTATACACAGCTTCCGGTATCTTTAACAGAATATTTCAATTCATTTAAAAAGCAATATATGTTATATACGGGAAGTTCGACCCTTTATAATAGAGACGTTGTAAGTTATTTACAAGCTAATCAGTACGATATAGTAGCTTATACAGTTTACTCACTATTTTCAAGTTATATAAGTGGATATAATTTGAAAATGGACATTTATTATCCAATAAATATCTATAATTTAGGTAATTATACATGTTATGAATTTTTATTTCCTTTTCCTTCATTGGGATTTCAGATTCCATATACCGTAAATATAACCCCTAAAAGTGAAAACTTCTTTATGATTAGAAATAGTAATGGCTATATATGTGCAAATTTTTCTGCCTCGAATGATTGGCGTATGTTAATAATAAATAATTATAATGCGTCATATAATCCTGTAAATTTATCGATAAAATTAAATATAACTGATATGTATAATGTCACTGTAGACCCCTTCTCTTTTTTTGCATATAATGTAGATTATTATCCTTTACAGATAGTTTATCTAAATGTAACTAATGATTATGATGGACAAAATTTTTATCCAATAATTAATATATCTGTAAATCTGCCTCAAAATTATGTAGGTCCAATAATTATACTGTTTAGAGGAAATAAAGAACTATATAATTATTTAAACAATTTAAATAGTTATATTTTGGTAAATAATTTAACTGGAGAATTAGTAGGATATCAATTTAGTCCATTTTCATGGGAAACATTATATGTTTCTTCTCAATGTTTTGATAAATCGAATGTAATATCTTTTACAAGTAAAAATCAATTTTTTAATTTAACTAATTCTTCTTATTATCCTTCGCAACTTTCTGGTAATACTCCAATAACTGTTGTAGCATGGATTTATATTAAAGATTATTATTATTCTAGTTGTACAGTTGGGGAAAATTATATAAGCGGACTGTTTCATACTTCTGATGTCAAAGATTATTGTGCTTCCACTTTTAGACAAGTTATTATACCAAATAATAGCCAATATTATTTAGGAATAGATATAAGTTGTAGTGTTGGATATCTTTCAAACTATACTTTGCCATTAAATCAATGGATTTTTGTATTTTGGGAATATGATAATGTTAATGGACAATTTTATGGAGGATTTATAAATCAAACCGGATTATATTATGGTCAATTAATAGACTATCCTGGATGGATAGGCCATCCAGGATGGCAACCATTAAATCGTTATCCTTTGAATTTATATTCTACACCAAATGCTACAATTTATTTAGGTACTCCTACATCGTTGTATCCACCGAACTGTACATTTTTAGGAAATATTTACGTAGTCGCGTTCTATAATCAGTTTTTATCTATAGATCAGATAAAAAATATATACTATACTGGAAATTTTGAGCAATATAATCCTGTAGTTGTTTATTATGGAAGTAATTATGATCCATCTGTAGGAATTTTATACACAAATAATCCAAATTTAAATTTAAAAGCATATAATAATCCGCAGTTAATTTCGACGATCAAACCTTACTCACAGTTAAGTATAGAATATTCTATCCCACCGAATTATGAAGTTAATTTTATATCTTCAAATCTTAATTTAAGTAATTGCTATCCAGTACCAACTTATTATTCTTATAAATTAATCCCTGTGATTTCTTATCCATTTTGGAAATATTTTGGAGTTTATCCAATAGTAAGAAATTACAAATATTACAGTACAGTAGTATTACCATATGGCCTAGGATTTTCGAAATTAACTACATATGGTTCGTAGTCAGCTATATATTTATGCAATTGTAATATTTATATTACTTTTTTATTACTTTTTATATCATATAAATATAATATATCAAGAAATGGAATTCTACACAACAAATTATCCAAAATATGGTATAATATTTAGCTCTCAAAATGCAAACAACATTTATAGAAATATATTATTGCTGTACGGATCTACTTTAATACCTTTTACTGTTTATTATAACTGTAGCTATAATTATTTAACTATTCCCAATTATTTCAATTCTACAAAGACCATAGTAATAAGTAGTTCTTATCAATTTCAACCTACTTTTTCAAATCCATACTATATAACTTTTATTATAACAGATAATAGTTCTGTATCATATTCATCTACTAAATCATGTGTTTTCAATGGTTATGAAGTATATAATCCAAAATTTAACAATATTTTTGGAGATATATTCAATTATTCTGGTCCAAATTATAATTATGTATATTTTTATCAGCAAAATATCTTTACCATAAATGATAATTATATAAAATCTTTAAATATTCTAAATGAACAATTTGATCTAAAATATTTAGATAATTTTGGGTGTATAGAGACTGAAATAGGAGAAATATCATTCAAAAATAACTTTCCATCAATTACAGTACGCTATTTACAACTAAATAATACTTATTTAAATGGTAATGTAATAACTACAACAATAATAAATAATAATATATGTCCAATAGATCTTCAATCACTATTTTATAATGTATATAATATTCCAATTTATGGTTATAATTTTAATTCTTCACAAGCAATAATTTATCCTCAACAAACAATTACAGCAAACTATTTGTATACTAATGATAGTCTATATTTTTGTTTAGGATCTTTTGGATATTTAACATGTTCACCAATTAAAAATGCTCCAATTAATTATTATGTACCAGTTTATATCTATAATTCTCAGAACTTATCTACTCCTGCACCATTTCAACAAGAAATTGCAATATGTAACGGAAATATCAATTTTGGGGATAGTTTTGCATATGTAAGCAATATTCAATTATATAATTTGATTAATCCAAATGGACAAAATGTATTATTTTTTGATCCAAATAATGGTCAAATTTTATATTCGTGGTATGAAGGTCAATTGAATTATAGTGGTATATCCTGCTATATGTGGTGGGTAAAATTGCCAAAAGGTATTCCTGCGAAGGGACAAGTAACAATATATATGGGAATAGGAAATAGCTCAACAAATTATTATCAATTATATTATCCATATGTAGGAGCATCATATAATGTATTAGGAACCTTCCAATATGATAATATTGGATATGTAATGAATCCTGGATTGATGTATCAAATATACGTAAACTATAGTAGTTATGTATGGTTTTATCAAAATAACTGGTCGCAGATATATTCTTTACCTTTAACTCCAGGAACTTGTCGAATATTAGAGGGATGGAGTTGTGGATGGCCTCCTAGTTCTTATCCAAATTGTAGTGGAAGTCCTGTTTCTTTACAATATTGTGCAAATTATCCTCCAAATATGAATGGATCTTTACCATCTTTAGGAACTACGCAAAATTATATGGAAGTATATTGGTATTATCCATGTTCTGGAGTATCTACCTACCCAAATCCACCAATTTCAAATCCAAGTCCAGCAGGGGTAAATGAATCTAATTATG
>JBMFJL010000053.1:0-4225 GCA_049973735.1 Nanopusillaceae archaeon | reverse complement strand
AAGCATGGAGATTTATGTTAGAATAATTTTAAGAAAAATATTTTATGGATATGGTAGATAGAATTTTGATAAATAAAGAAGACAGTGAAAGCTTTATAGATAATGACTGGAAAAGTAATTTTTTTGTTTCACTACTTGATTTAATTAAGTTTGAGCCAATTGTATTAGGTCCATCTACTTGGATTCAACACACTCCATTTGCATATTGGTTTATGAAAATATTTAACCCTGGAATATTTGTTGAATTAGGAACTCATTATGGAGTTTCTTACTTTTCTTTTTGCAAATCTGTTAAAGATAATGATTTGTCTACAAAATGTTACGCTGTTGATAACTGGCTAGGAGATTATCATGCAGGATTTTATGAAGATGAAGTGTTTAATAAAGTAAGTGAATATAATAAAAATAACTTTTCTTTTTTCTCCTCTATTTTACGCTTATCTTTCGACGAAGCAGTTAATTATTTTTCAGATAAAAGCATAGATATGTTACACATAGATGGCTATCACACTTATGAATCCGTTAAGCATGATTTGGAAGCCTGGCTTCCTAAAATGGCTCCTGGTGCCGTAATACTATTTCATGATATTAATGTTAGAGAAAGGAATTTCGGCGTATGGAAATTATTCGAAGAGTTAAAAAAAGAGTTTGATTACACTTTTGAATTTTATCATGGATATGGCTTAGGTTTAATTCAGATATCTAAAAGTAGTAAAAGTTTTATTTTTGAATTTATGGCCGAGAACGCTCAAATTATCAGAAATCATTTTGCATTTCTTGGTAGAGTTTTAGAAGAAAAAATAAACATACAATCAAGATTAACACAAGTGGAAAATGAATTTGAAAAAAAGTTGGAGATTCACAAGGCCTTTAAGATGGTTAAGGAGGAAATTAGGAATATAGCCATATCATGAAAGGCAAATTTAGAATAGATTACTGGAAAATAAAGATATCTGGTTTATTTGATAGTGCATACTATTTAAAACAATATCCAGATGTAAGGAGATCTGACGTAGATCCACTAGAACATTTTGTATTGTATGGCTGGAAAGAAAGAAGAAATCCGAATGGTTGGTTTAATATAGTTGATTATTTGAAAGAAAATCCAGACGTAGTTGATATAAACCCTTTCATCCACTGGATAGAACGTGGGCTTTTTGAGGTTAGGAAACCTATATATGAAATATAGGAAACCTATATATGAAATAAAGGAAAATAAGCTTGTGTATCTATATTTATTTAAGCTTGTTGTTAAAAATCCCTATTATATAGTTAAATTTTTCAAAAAAATAAAGCAACATGGTTTTAAAAATGCAATAGAAATAGCTAAAGATAAAGTAAAAATATTTGGTAGTTATAGTGAGTGGATAAGCAAATATGACACTCTAACAGAAGATGATATAAGAAAAATTAAGAGACATATAGAACTTTTACCATACAAACCGTTTTTTTCTATAATAATGCCAGTTTTTAACACACAAGAAGAACTTCTTAAAAAAGCTATAGATTCTGTAATCAATCAAATTTATCCAAATTGGGAACTATGTATTGCTGATGATGCGTCAACCAAGCATCATATAAAGGACCTCTTAGAAGAGTATGCAGCTAGAGATAAAAGAATAAAAGTGGTCTATAGGAAAAAGCAAGGGTATATATCGGAAGCTTCTAATTCCGCTTTAGAAATTTCGTCTGGAGAATTTATAGTTTTATTGGATCATGACGATGAAATACCAAAACATGCTCTTTATATGGTTGCTGTAGAGTTAAATAAGTATCCCGATGCTAATATAATTTTCTCAGACGAAGATAAAATAGATGAGAATGGTATAAGATTTGGTCCTTATTTTAAATCCGATTTTAATTATCTTTTATTTCTAGGTCAAAATATGATAAGCCATTTGGGAGTATATAGAACATCTTTGGTAAAACAAGTAGGCGGTTTTAGGAAAGGGTACGAAGGTGCTCAAGATTGGGATTTAGCACTAAGAATATCAGAATTAATCCCTGAAAATACTATAAGACATATTCCTTTTATATTATATCATTGGCGGGTTATACCAACCTCAACCGCTTCTGGGATAGATGCAAAACCTTATGTTAGAGAAGCCCAATATAAAGCTATATCAGAACATTTAAAAAGAAAAGATATAGAATATGAATTAAAGGATGTCCACAGGGTTTTTTGGAGAGTTAGATTTCCTTTAAAGGATCATTCTAAAAAAAGTAAGCATAATAATACCTACAAAGAATAGATTAGAATTGTTGTCAAGGTGCATAAATAGTATATTGATAAAGACCACTTATAAGAATTATGAAATAATTGTTTTAGACAATGGTTCAGATGATGTAAAAACCATAAATTATCTTAAAGAAATATCTACTAACCCTAATATTAAAGTTATTAAATACGATATACCTTTCAACTATTCTAAAATCAATAACTATTCAGTAAAGTTTGCAGAAGGTGAACTTTTAGTATTTTTAAACAACAATACCGAGGTTATAAACGAAGATTGGTTAGAAGAGCTTGTTTCTCATGCCGCAAGAAAAGAAGTCGGTGCTGTTGGCGCTATGTTGTACTATCCAAATGATACCATACAACATGCTGGAGTTATTTTAGGTATAAAAGGCGTAGCTGGGCGCGCACATAGGTTTTTTAGCAAGGGTCATCCAGGATACATGGGAAGGGCTTTATTAGCTCAATATCTTTCTGCTGTTACTGGAGCCTGCCTCATGACGAGGCGAGAAGTATTTGAGGAAGTCGGTGGTTTTGATGAAAAGTTTGAGGTTGCTTTTAACGATGTTGATTTGTGTTTGAGGATAAGAGAAAAGGGCTATAAAATAGTCTGGACCCCATACGCTGAACTTTACCATTACGAAGGTGGAAGTAGGGGTAAGGATACTATTGAAAATCCCAGGTTTAAGAGAGAGTTTGATATGATGATTGAAAGATGGGGACATATATTGTACAATGACCCAGCCTACAATCCAAATTTAACATTAGATACAGAGGATTTTTCTTTAGCTTTTCCACCAAGGGTTACCAAACCATGGGATAAAATTACATAAGCTACACCTTAGATGATAGATATTTTATTATCAACATATGATGGCGAAAAGTTTTTAAGAGATTTTATAAAATCTCTTGATATGCAAACATACAAAGATTGGCGGCTAATAATTAGAGATGATGGTTCCATTGATTCTACAAAGAAAATATTAGAAGAAATAAGAAAAGCAAATCCAAGCAAGTTTATTATTTTGGAAGATGATTTTGGTAATATAGGTGCATATAGAAGTTTTTTTGAGCTTTTAAGAAAATCTTCTGCTAATTATATTATGTTTGCTGATCAAGATGATATTTGGCTACCACAAAAAATAGAAAAAACACTAAACAAAATGCTTGATTTAGAAAAAAGTTTTGGTTCCAATGTTCCAATTCTTGTTCATACAGATCTTAAAATTGTAAACGAAAATTTAGATTTAATATATCCTTCATTTTGGAAATATAGAAATCAAAATCCAGAATATAAAGCTCTTAATTATTTAATTGTGCAAAATAATATAACTGGTTGTACTATTATGCTGAATTATGCATTGAAAGAGCTGATAAGTAAAATTCCAGAAAAAGCTATAATGCACGATTGGTGGGTTGCGCTAGTGGCTTCTGCTTTTGGTGTAATAGATTATATCCCAGAGCAGACCGTTTTATATAGACAGCACTCGAATCAAAATATAGGAGCGAAAAAATATTCTATAAATTTTTTCTACAATGAGTTTATAAAAAAGCCTTCAAATGCTGTTTTATCTTTTAATAAGACGGTAGATCAAGCTATAAATTTTTTAGAAATATATAAGGAAAAATTGTCAAAAGATCAAATCGATATATTAACTACGTATATTAACTTAAAAAATGAAAGCCTAATTAAAAAGCTTAAAAATATTGTTAAGCATAAATTTTTCAAACAGGGGAAAATAAAAAATATTGGTTTTACATTTACTGTTTTATTTTTATCCAATAAATATTTTTTATATGAGAAATAAAAGCTCTAATATTTTGAATATATCTATAGTGGTATATAAAAATACTTTTGAACAAGTATATAAAGCTATAAAAAGTGTATTAAAAGCTAAATTGAACTCGAAAATTTATATTTTGGACAACTCCCCAAATAATAACCTTAAAACCTTAAAAAATATAGATAGTAGAATAAATTATATCTTT
>JBMFJL010000052.1:0-4263 GCA_049973735.1 Nanopusillaceae archaeon | reverse complement strand
AGAGGTTCTTCAATATTTCTAATTTTTCTTTAACTAGCAGGGTTTCATCTTTTTCAGATGATGCTAGGATTTTCTTCCTTCAATATTTCTAATTTTTCTTTAACATCTCAATACCTAAATCCCAAACTGTCATTCCGTTTAGCAAGCTTCAATATTTCTAATTTTTCTTTAACTAAATTCTTCAATAATTCAAATCATAAGGAAAATATTTATGCTTCAATATTTCTAATTTTTCTTTAACGATATAGAGCTAATAAAAACAACAGACGGAGAGCTGACAGGTTTGCTTCAATATTTCTAATTTTTCTTTAACTTAAATATAGATGTAAATATTAGGATACTAATAGAGGGAAAGCTTCAATATTTCTAATTTTTCTTTAACAGAATATAAATACAGTGATAATGGAGATAAAGAAGGAATATATGCTTCAATATTTCTAATTTTTCTTTAACCCTGACTCATCAGTCAGTTTATCTACCATACGACATTTTTTTAGGAAATATCCTTATAAATTATCGCAGATAAAAATTACCCAACAAATTTACTATCACAGGTCACTCATCCGCGAAAATATTTATAATACAGTTTCAAATTTTTTCTTTCCCAAAACAATTCTTTTAAATTTTTTATAACTCAAAACAATTATTATTAATTTATCCGTCTTTCCTATATATCTAATTATATTACTTTTTATTTTTTGAAAATTTTTATTATCTATATAACCTTCAAAAACAGAATATTGAACATGATTAAAATATATTCTTAAGTAATCTTTTAATTTTTCTCTCTTTTCATTATCAGATATATCATAAGCTAATATTATATACATTTTATAATACTCTTTTCTCTTCTTCAATATTTAGCTTTACTATACTATCAATATCTTCTCTACTTTTAAACAAATAAATAATTATAGAATCTCTATCTTTTTCTATTACGTTATTTAATTCATTTATTAATTTCTTTAGGTTACTTTTAGTAATTTCCCCATAAAAGACAGAAAACTCTACATGATTTAAATATTTCCTACATATTTCATGAACTTTCAATAATCTTCCATTATCTTTCTCATTTTTTATCTCAATATCATATATTAATACACAAAACATAATAATTATTATGGATACTATATTTATTAAATCGCATGGGAAGCTAATAAGATATAAAAATACTTTAGCATTCATAGATGAAAATAAAAGGAAGAAAGTATTACCAATTGAAAATATAAAACAAATATTAATTTATGGAAATGTATCATTAACATCCGGAGCAATAAAATTATTGATATCCAAAAGAAAATATGTACATTTCTTTTCAAAATACGGTAATTATTTAGGATCTTTATATCCAAAATCTTTACCAGCTAAAATAATTATAAAACAAATAGAAAAATATAATAATTCTGGTACTAGATTGTATATTGCTAAACAAATTATAAGTGCTTGTAGGAACAATTTTTATGAAATATTCAGAAGAAAAACAGAAGAAGCTAAAAAATTTTACGATATAGAATTATCTACTGTAAGAGATATATATGAACTAATGGGTTTAGAAAGTCAAATATTTAAATTAGCATATAATTTATTTGATAAAGTATCTAAAAAATATAAGGTAATAGAGAGAACAAGAAATCCACCTTTAAATGAAGCAAATGCATTAATATCTTATTTAAATTCGACATTATATGCATTAATATTGACAGAAATACATAAAAAAGGATTATTACCATCTATATCATATTTACATGAACCTCAAGAAGATAGACCATCTTTATCATTAGATATTGCAGAAATATTTAAACCAGTATTTACCTTTAGATTATCTCTATATCTAATAAATAAAGGTATATTGAATGATAACGATTTTATTTCAATATCTGGAGGTGTATTTTTATCATCAACTGGTAGAGAAAAAGTATTAAACTATGTAGACAAAATATTGAGATCCAAATTTAGGATTAAGAAAGTTGGAAAAAGATCTTTATCCTATATAATTTCATGGCAAGTTGAAAAATTAAAAGAATTTTTAGAAGATAAAAGTATAGGTCTTAATGTTGCTGAATTCTTTTAATTTCTTCACACAAACTTCTATATTTTTCTTTTATCAAATTAATAGTTTCTGATCTTATTTTATCATCTAATTTAAATAATTCTAAATTTGGGTTATAATCCTTATCAATAAATATTAATATTCCGTAATTTACATCTTCTTTATAACATGATTCATATAAAAATGCATAAACTGTTACTAAATTTTTATATTCCCTCCTATATTTTCCGAATTTAACATCTCCGATTATTATATTTCCTTTATATTCAAATAATAAATCTGGAACAAATTTTAATTTAACTGGAATATTATTTATTTCACAATAGTTTTCTTGTGAATATTTAATAAACTTAAATCCAACGAAATTTAATAAATTATAAATAGAAAATATTTTCATAGATAATTTAACATATTCTTCTATATCATTAGAATCAAAATTTACATTCTTAGCCTCATTTTTTATATTTTCTAATATACTCTTGACTCTTTCTTCAAAATTAATATAGAATATTCTATAGTTATTTATATTAGAAAATATCTCAAATATTTCACTAGCAATTTTATCTACTATCTTTCCTCCCAACATATTTTTTATATCGTATTCCGTCTTTGGATATAAATCTGGATATAAATCCTGTAATATAAATCTATTATCTTTTATTATTTGATTTACACTTAATAAAATATCTTTACAATCATCTTCCCTTAATATTTTTATATTATATCCTCTTATATTTATTTCCCCTTCTAAATCTTCTTTTATTATATCATTTAATCTGTCTAATATCATATTCATATATTCTTTCAGATCCTGTTATTACCTTTTCTCCCTCTCTTTTTCCTCCAATATATATTATTTTTCCATTTTTAATATATGAAAATAATGTTAAAGCTGAAACTATTGCTTTAGTTCCTGTAGTTATATTAACTATAAAATCGTCATTTACATTGTTAAATCTTTGAACTAATTTATCTATTATTTCTTTTATATTATTTTCATCCTCAATAATTATTATATCATTTGGCTTCGCTTCTTTAGGTATATAATCTATAGAATCTTTAGAACAAACAAAAACAATTTTATCAAATTTATATTTATCTTTTACAATATCAAAAGCCCTTAAATTTGCTATTTTGTCTATACCTATTCCCTGAATATATATCATTCTAATAATTTACTCAAATTTTCTCCCTCTTTTGTTAAATATAAATTTTCATCTTTCTTCTGTAAATATCCTTTTCTTACTAATTCTCCTATAACATCCTTTATATTTATTGTTTTTTGTCCACTTTGTATTTTGTTCATAGATAAAACTTCTTTTAAAATATCTATATAGAAATCTAATAAAGGTATTTTTGGTACTTCTACAAATTCATATGTTTCTTTATTTGGAAATAGTAATGAATATATTCTATTTTCTATCTCTGGAGATTCGTCCCCTTGCAAATAAGCTCTAATTTCGCCTTCTACCATTTCTATATCTAACCTTGCAACCTGTTCATTCTTCATCAAAATATAATATACACTTGAGGATTTGTATAATAATGAAGCTAAATATACTACCAACACCATGTTTTTTCTTCCACCAGAAACATTAAATAATAATTTTCTATCATCTGGAACATTTTTTCTTATTTCTCTAAATACTGTTATTATATCATCTGTCGTTTGGGGATCATCAAATGGCAATTCTATCTCAATTATCCTATTTTTATTTATCCTATATTTTTTATATAATACTTTGGTTAATAACTGATAATATAATTTAACCTTTTCATCCTTTGTTGTAATTATATATACTGGATCTATATAAAAATTTGGATATAACCACTCTACAAATTCTGTTACTACTCCTGGTGCTTTTCCCAATATATTTACAATACCAATAGTTGGTTTATTCATTATAATATATTTCCAAATTTTATTTTTAAATATAAATCATTATAAATAATTATGAAGGTGTTCTTCTTTGTACATGGTGATATTAGAAATATCTTTTGTTATACTTACAATTTTAAAAATAAAGAAGGAACAGAAAATAAAGAAAACCAGGTAAAAGCTATTGATATAATTGAAGCAACAATTGAAGCGTTCAAAAATGAAGATTCTATATTTATAATATATACTACATTGTCTTTACAAGAAAATCCAAACAATAAGAGTTATCTAGATAATTTAAAAAGAACTTATGGAGATAAAATCAAATTAATAG
>JBMFJL010000051.1:0-4264 GCA_049973735.1 Nanopusillaceae archaeon | reverse complement strand
TATTTCCTGTACAATCTATATGTGGATGAGCATTTATTTCATTTACTCCTCCATGAGTTGCCCATCTAGTATGTCCAATAAATATCCATGTATTATGTTTTATATCTGGTATTTCTATTTTTCCAACTTTTTTATATATCATATCATTTGCATAAAATCCAAAAGAATCGTATCCCCTATATTCTAATCTTTTTAATCTCTTAACTCCTTCAGAAATATCAAACAATTCATTTGAAACTATTCCGATTATTCCACACATAATATTATATTTTTACAAACCTTCTTTTATATTTAATTGAAAAATGGATTTTAAATTTATAGGATATAAAAACATTACTGTATGTTTTATAAAAATTTTCTTTTATAAAATAAATAATGATATTGATTGACGGAAAAGGATATAATGGAAAAAAGACAAGTTTTTTTGATGAAATATCTAAAAAAATATTATATGAATTATCAGAAAATGAATTAACATTATCTGAATTAGCAAAAAAATTGAATATGTCTCCACAATTATTGAATTATTATCTAAACAATAAATTAAAAGATTTTATCATTAAAATAGGAGATGGAAAAAAAGTAAAATATAAATCATATAAACTATATTATGATATTGTGAATGAAAAGTATGATTATGTAATCTTCCAATATGAAAAGAGAAATTTTGGAAAATTTATTAGAGATGGTATATTAGATTGCTATATTGTTGTTGGATCTCCAGATCCGCATGGTCCATTTTCTGCAAGGGCTAGAGATTTACATTATGTAGGATTTCTAACAATGTATTTTGGAAAATTTGTAGATGGGTTTAAAGATGAAAACTATATTAAAATAGATACTGATATAATAAATACAAATATTATTAGAGAAAACTTGATAGTAATAGGAGGGCCAGTTACAAATATGATAATGTATAGAATAAATACATCTCTTAAAGTAAGATTCTTACAAGAATATAACTGGGATATATACTCGGAATTTACTAACAAAAGATATTCTGAGGAATTGGCTGGATTGATTGCTAATATAAAGAATCCATTTAATGAAGAAAAAAATATATTGTTATTTAGTGGAAAGAGAGCAATTGGAACAAAAATCGCAATAAGATATTTTGTTAAAAATAAAATAGATTTGGATAGGGAATTTTATTTGATTGTAGAAGGAAAAGATGAAGATGGAGATGGAATTGTAGAAAAAGAATATCTAATTGAAATAAATTATTTATAAGTTATTAATGAGATATTTTTTACATATTCGTGAAATCCTTTACTATAAATGTATGGGAATAATTTTCTTTGATACTCTAATATCTTTTTAGTATCATATCTCGTAGAAACATCCACCATTTTTAGAGCTTTTTTTATCAATGAATCTATATCTTTTAATAAGTATCTTTTCTTTTCATGTATATATGAGAAAAATTTATATTATATCTTTTGGTTATTTGCAATGAATCGATTTTTGAATGACATGTTAAATATCAAATGTATAATTTCATGAATTAATATATTTAAAGAATTTATTCTGCAAGATATTAACAATTATTTTTTATCTTCACTGCTATACTGTTCAACAACTTACCCATACCTAGATTTCTTATACCTCTACCAAAATCTAGGTTATAGATTACAAGTTCTTACCTTCAATCGATTCCACGACAGGAAGTATCTTATGAAGCAAGTTTTCAATTCATTGATAATCATTACCTTATAATTACAGTTAACGAAAAATTTATAAATTTTAAGATGCATTGATTAGTTATGGCGATAAACAACGGCCTGACCTTGATAACCCCATACAAATATAAACAGGTTAAAAGAGGTTTAGAAGTAATTGGTGGAGTATTTGGAAAAACTGATGAAAAATACCTAGACAAAATAATAAAATTTCCAGAAAAAGAATTTAGAGGAATAGGAGATGAAAAAGATTACAGACTTTTACCAATAATAGAAGAACCTGACAAGAAATTTAAACAACCCGTAATTATTGAAGATGAATCATATAAACCACCACACGGTAAAGCAAAATTATATGTATCAAATAAAAATCTAGACAAAATAATGGAATCTCTAAAATACAAAGATAATGTATACATAATAACAAGAGGATCGTATCTGAACTCGGAATCGGGATATACTAAACATTATATGATCTTTATAAGTGAGGAGAGTCCGGGAAATATATATAAAATCCTAGATAGAGCAAAGACAAAGGATGTATTTGTAATAACTGGAGAAATTGGTGAACTTGGATATAAGCTATATAGGATAACAAATCCAAAGGATGAAACATATATGATCCCAGGTAGTAAAGAAATGGAGGAAAAAATTAAAAGGGCAATTGAGAGGGCAAAGGAAATTTCTGGAGGGAATATAGGATCACCATACGTACTACCCGTATTAATAAAAAGTGAAAATAGTTATCTGGTAGGAGTATTCGTAAGTCCAAACAGATATGTAAAATCAGAATTAGGATATATACTACCAGATGTAAGGTTATTAAACATGTCAATTGTACTGCCCGCAGTAGTAAAAGATGAAAATAGTAGTCTAGCAAGAGCATCCATAAGTCTAAACAAATATGCAGAATCGGGATCAGGATACATACTACCAGATATAAGATCACTAAACATGTCGCTTTAATGAGATTTTTTATAAAAGTAATTTTTTATTTTACTAAAAATCTTTATTTTAACTTTCTATATTTTTAATATTTTTATTTTAGTTAAATATAAAAGATACCTTTTTAGATTATATAATAATGGTTAGTGGACTTGATTACAAAATAGGAGAAATACAAATAAGGATTGATACTGGAACTAAAGAGTATAAATATAAGGCAATAGTTAGTAAAAATAATGTAAAAATAGAAGTTTATAAGCTAGAAGCCTTTCAAGTTCTAATGAATAATAATAATATGGATAATATTCTCCGAGGATTGTCACAGATCTTTAGAATCAGTAGTCCAGAAGAAATAACTATAGAAATATTCGGCTATATTCCTAAGGGAAGTGAAATCATTAAGAAAGGGTATATAGATTTACCTATGGGAAAATACTTAATAACAAGCTACTTATTTTATGATGGAATTACTACAATAAAGCTAAGAAGGGAAAAGGAATATCCTAATTATGATGGGGGCTACTCTAGCTTCCCAGAGTCCTATTATTATATGGACTAATTCTATCTTTTGTTGTTTTTTATTAATAAAAAAATTATAATGTTTAATTAAGAATTTGAAAATTCTTTATTTTTAATCTTATAAAATCTGGAATATATCTTTAAATAAATATGGAAAGAGTTTTCAATGAATATATAATGCTAAAGAGCTATGAATTTGAAGTAAAAAATTATTTTGAAAACAAATTAGAAACACATATAATTGAAATAAGAATTGATCCTATATCTGAACTAAAAACTAGAATTAATAAATCCATAAAAAACAAACCTAGAGATTTTCCAAAAATAGAAAAAAATAAAAGAGAATGCGTATTTTGCAAACCTGAAGAATATACTCCAGACTTCGAATTTACTAAAAAACTGTATAGAGGAAATTCTGTCATATTTGCAAATAAATATCCTTATGGAAGATATCATGCTGTATTAGTACCTAATTATAAAGAACACATAACCGAATTTAGAGAATTAAATAAAGATGACTTATATAATTCTTTTATATTGATAAAAGAGTTTTATGAAAGGATAAAAGATCCCGAATTTAAATATATTTTCATCAACTTGAATAAAGGATTTTCTGCTGGTGCATCTCAAGAACACTTACATTTTCAAATTTTAATAGAAAAAGAACCAACTAGTTACTATAGAATATTGTTGGAAAAATCTCAGAAATATTTTGATAAATATAGGAGATTTTTTATTGAGGATTACTTTAATTTTGAGAAAAAGTTAAATGAAAGATTTATATATGATGGATTAATTAAACTAATTTCTTCATTTGCACCATTTAGAAACAATGAATTACTTGGATATGTAGAAACTTTTGGAATATTTTTCTTATCTGAAATTAACTTTGAAAAGTTTATTAGCGAACTATATAGCATTATAGTTACATATGAAAATTTATATGAAAACTTCAATATGGTTATATTTGATACAACTTTATTAAAAGATGTAAAATCATATCCTATCATAAAATTGCAACAAAGACCTTTATTTGATATTGGTTATATGGAAATTGGTCATCTAGAATTTGTTGTTTCTTCCATACCAGAAGAAACTGCAAAAGAATTTAAAGAAAACTT
>JBMFJL010000050.1:0-4343 GCA_049973735.1 Nanopusillaceae archaeon | reverse complement strand
TTGTATGCTCTTAGACATTAAAAGAAAACCTAGTAGCATATTTATAAAAAATCCTACTAATAATATTAGTTCTAGCAAATTTGGAGATCTGTACTTGAATTGTACCATACTATATTTATCTTAAAAAACTTTATATACATTATCTTTTTATGATAGCTTTGGATAAAAAAAAGAAAAAAGAACTAATTAATATACTTGAAAATAAATATAAAATAGATTGTAATCAGATAAAAAATGAAGATATATTCTTAGATGAAAAAAACAATTTATATTTATATAAAGGGATGCCAATAGCATTCGTAAAAAACGATGAAATATATCCAACTATTTTTTTAATTAATGATTTTGGCACAGATATGAATTATATAAAGGTTAATAAGGGAGCTGCTGAAAAAATATTGAATGGTGCTGACGTATTCAGACCAGGAATAATAGAATTTTCTGATTTTAAAAAAGATGAAGTTGTCTTAATAATATCTGAAGATGATAAACTATTAGGAATAGGAAAAGCACTAATAGATAAAGAGGAGGCTGTCAAATTAGAAAAAGGTAAAATAATAGAAAATATACATTATTTTGGTGATAAAATAACAAAATATTATTTAAATAAATAATTTAATAATGATTTTTGCTTCATTATGTTACTATAGTTTCTTAATTTATACAAAGATATATTATATTTTTTATTAAATATGTTATTCAAATAATAAAAAGCATCTTTTATATTATCAAACTTCTCTACCATATTGTTTAACATATTTTTTGTTCCTTCTCTGACAACCCAAACTCCCAAAGGCATCTTATAATCTTTTGTTATGAATCTAAACACAATTAGAGAACCTTTCATCTTATATTTTTTCATAAATTCTGCAAAAGATAGTCTTAAAGCAAAATATCCTCCAGATTCGTCATCTCTCCCTATTATAGTATATTTACCATTCATATTATATGCGGATCCAGGTAATAAAGATTCTATTAATTCTACGTCTCCATTTCCTGGAATTAATAAACCATAAAAATCATTACCATATATTGAGTAATAAAATAAGTAATATCTATCCACTTTATTTATTTTATCTTTTATTTCTTCTTTTATTTTATTTTCTATTATTGTATGAACTGCTGTTATAGACCATTTACTTGGAACAAGCTTCTTATTGATCTTATAACCAAAAAAACCCATTGAAAATAACCTAGAAATATAATAATCGGATAATCCTTCATTGTATAATTCATATACAGAATCTTCCGCCTTCATTTCTTCTATTTTATATATTACATTCGGTATTTTTGGATTTTCATTTATTTTTATCTTCTCGAATATTCCAGAATATCCATAGAAACCTATTAATTTTGATATTTTAACATTTTCAGCTATTCTTTTTAAGTATAATTCTATATTTATAGATTTTACAGATAACATTGCTTCCAATATTTCGTTATATAATTTATCATTTTTTCTAGGTAAATTAGAATCTACAATTTTCCTTGCATTAATTAAATTTATTCTACTTTTTATTATTTCGTCTATTTCAATATTATTTATTGTCCAATATATTGGATTATCGTAAAATTCTATATTTTTATCTCCCGAAACCAATATACCTAAAGATAATTTTGGATATTCAACCTCTGAAATTAGATTAGATGGTGGTGTATATCCATCTAAATCATTTTTTAATACAACACTTTTACCATAAAGTTTCTTATATTTTTCTACCAATCTTTTTGCTGTAATTACATCCATTTATTTTTATATATTGTTTTATGGAATTATAAACATAATGGAAATAATAAATATACCAGTCAAATTCATAGTTAAAGACATAAAAAATATAGAAGAATTAAAAAAGATTTTACCGAAAAAATTCATACTTGTATCTATAACTCAGTATAATGAATATGCAAAAAAGATTTATGAGATCCTTAAAAACGATTTTGAAATTACTATTAATGAAAAATTATATGGAATTAATGTTTTAGGTTGTTATTCTGAACCTGCAAATATAGAAAATGTAGATACAGTATTATTAATCGGAAATGGTAAATTTCATGCAGAAAATATTACTAGAAATTTTAAAAAGAGAGTAATTGTCTATGACCCCATTTATGGAGATATTAAAATTTTTGAGCCAGATTTTAACTTTGATAAAAAAATAACATTTTTATTTTATAAGCTAAAAAAAGCAAAAAATATAGGTATCATTTTATCTATCAAACCAGGTCAATACTATTATTTAGAATCCCTAAAAGTTAAAGATATTTTAGAAAAACTTGGAAAAAATGTTTATTTATTTTTAGCAGATAGCATAGATATAAATCAATTGATTAATTTTCCATTTATCGATTTTTGGATATTATCTGCCTGCCCTAGAATGATTGACGATATAATAAACAATAATATCGATGGATTAACAATAGACATATTTTTAAAATACTATATTAAGTATGAAACACTCAATACAGATTGAACAAATATATATCCTCCAACGGACGACATTAGAGAAAATACAAAATAGAGAAGAGAGTTTTTTATAGAATCTTTATATATTCTATAATATAAACTAATTTTATCTCCACTATCTTCTATCGAATTTATCATATATATTATTGCTATTGCTATCAAAACATTGAATATCCCTATAATAATAATAATTGTTGATGGAGATACTATTCCACTTAGATTGAACATATCCAATATCATTTGTGGTAATCCTTCCATATAAGATTTGTATTCACCTATAGAGCCGCCATAAGATTGCGTTATTTCATTTAATTGTATTGATAATTTATATAATACTTCAATTATTATTATAGATACTCCTGTAATTATTCCTAATATCGCTGGAGCTGTCAATCTTAACAAATTTTTTAATTGAGATATATCATCTGCTACCAAATCTTTTATTCTTTCCTTTAATTTACTAATCATTACCAAATATTTGGCTACAATTGAAGATATTACAGAAGCTTGTTCTGACGATAGCAGACTACCTTCATATATAACTTCCATTGCTATTCTTAAATTATCAGATGGAACTAATCCTATTGCACCCTTATTTGGATCAAATATAGAATCATAAAAAGGCATTCCAGATCTTAAGTTTTGATATGCTTTTACTATAAATCTACCTAAAGCAGAATTTTTATATTCGGGATAAATATAAATTAAAGCTTTTTCTAATGGATAGCCCTCCCTTAATACATTACTTAAAGATAAAAGAAATGCTGGTAATTCATTATCTACCTCCCTAACATTTTTATATAATTGCTTGAAATGAGAAAAATAGAGATAAGAACCAAAGGAAAATGATAAAGAAAATATTAATACAAAAATTAATGACATTATAATACTAAACAATCCATAATTATTAAATATGTTTCCAATTATTACTGCTGAAGCCAAGAATAGTATTATGAATAATGCAGTAGAAATTGCAAATATCATTATTTTATCTTTTACATTTACTTTACTCATATAGTAAGCCATAATATCTCCATAAGAAAATACACTAAGCATTTTAGATGCTACATTATAATTTATCATTATATAAACCACAAAAGGTAGAGCAAAATCAAATATTACAAATAATGATAAAGGAGAAAACATACCACTTAAGAATATAGAAGCTATTGGAAAAATAGTTAATAGCAAAACTGGAAGAGTTATTCCTAACATTGTTATTATATTAACCGAAGATCTGAGTTCTCTAGCAAATAGATTTAATTCTATTAAAAGTTCTTCTAAAGAATCTTCCAATGCTTTGTCTATTTGAGTATTTCTTAAAGCAGGATCGGGATTATGCATAGCACTTTCTATTAACATTATACCAACATAAAAGAAATTTGCGTTTTCTTTCCAATTTCTTGCATATTCTAACAAACCCTCAGCTGCAGATACATATTTTCTATTATATATATCTCTTAATAATCTTAGGAGATCTAATTTTAGTGGCAATCTTATATTTTTAGCTGCATATAGTAAAGCTTGTTCATAGTTAGGATTCTGCCTTAATTTTATAGCAATTATTAATAATAGATCTATTAGTTGGGATTTTTTCTTTGACCTAAGTTTATTATAAAGAATTAGATAATAATAATCTACCAGAATATATACAAGAACACCAGCTAATATAAACATGATGATATATGATACAGAAAATACTAAACTTACAACTAATCCAATTGTTAAAGTAAGTATAAGTAGCACTATTGCGGCTGAATCTATTTCATCAATTGTAACATCTAAAAGCAGTTCATTATTTATTTTTTCAAATTTTTCTCTCTTTTTAGAACTACTAGATAGTTTTATAATATTTCCAAATGTTTTTACTATCTTTTCA
>JBMFJL010000049.1:0-4436 GCA_049973735.1 Nanopusillaceae archaeon | reverse complement strand
GTGATCTCTTTATAATAAATAACAAAAATATACTTGAAACATTTGGAAAGGATCTCTTTTTATGGAAAGATGGTAAAATAATAAAGAGATGTGATTTATTTTTCAATGAGGGGTGATTCAAAAAATTTATATCCTCAGATTTTCTATATATTTTTGAGATTGTTATGGTAGCAAAATTTATTCCAATCAATCAAAAAATCATAGATATTACTAAAATTGAGGTGGAAGGATGAAATATAAAAATAAATATATTATAATTCAAAACAATAAAAAAATATATAAAAAGGTGATAAGGTAAAAATATGGAAAGTAAATTTTGGATATTTAAAATTTATTTTACCAGTGAGGTGAAAAAATGGAGAGAAAAGTAGGTTTTAATGGACTTACATCAAAAGAATGGGCGCGATTAAGTAAGAGTGTATGGCCAGCGAGAGAAATAAGTTCCCCCCGTGAATGGTATCATTTAGAACATGGTGCAACTTTTTCTGTAGCTTTAGCAGAAAGAGTTATTAAAATTTATACAAAAAAAGGAGATCTAGTGTTAGATCCTTTTGTGGGTGTAGGAACTACCTTAGTTGCAGCTAAAAATCTTGGTAGAAGAGGTATAGGTATTGAATTATATGAAAAATTTGTTAAAATTGCAAAACAAGTTCTTAGTCAAAAAACATTAATTAAAACACCAAAACAAACAATTATTTTTGGCGACTCAAGAGATCTATTAAAATGGGTTAAACCTAATAGCGTACAGTTAATGTTAACTTCACCACCCTACGCTAATTTCATTCACAGATCTGTTGAAGATCGTCAGAAAACCCATAAAACTTCATGGCTTGTCACAAAGAATGCGTCGGTTGTTAAACCTTATGGTGAAGATCCTAGAGACTTCGGAAATTTACCTTATGATAAGTTTCTAGAGGAAATAAGAGAATTAATGAAAAAATTACTTATTGTAACTAGACCTGGAGGTTATAATGTATGGGTTGTAAAGGATCATAGAGATCCTCAAGGGGGTAGGCCACTTATACCTGTCCATTCTGATTTTGCTCGAATAGGTGAGGAGGCAGGCTTTATTTACCACGATTTAATAATATGGGATCAAAATGAGCAAAGAAGTTTGGTTCTTTTAGGTTATCCATCTGTATTCTATGTGAATATTAATCATACATTTTTAGTTATCCTAAGAAAGTCAAACAACAAAAATAACAAGGGTGATTAAAATGCTAAATAAAAACGAAATTCTGAGACTTATAATAGGTGCTAAAGATACTACATACTTAACTCATAATTTTCATCCATTTCCTGGAAAATTTATTCCCCAAATACCAAACTTTTTTATAAAAAAGTTTAGCATAGAAGGTCAATGGGTATTTGATCCATTTTGCGGATGTGGAACTACTCTAGTTGAAGCGAAATTACTAGGGAGAAATGCTATAGGTATTGACATTCATCCACTAGCGGTTTTTATATCTAAAGTTAAAACCACTAAAATACCGGATGATGAATTAAATAAAGTTCCGGAAATTTTGAGAATTATTGAAAGAAGAGTTTATGGGTTTGTAAGAAAAATTAAAGGTAACAGTGCACTTTCTGATTTTACAGATTTACCGAATACTATAGAAGATTTTTCCTATACATTGCCTAAATTCCCAAACAGAGATCATTGGTTTCAACCACATGTTCTACACGAACTCTCAATAATAAAAACTTCTATTATTCAAGCCAATATAAGTGATAAACTCAAAGATTTTCTTCTGTTGGCTTTTTCTAGTATAATAGTTCCCGTTTCCAATCAAGATAGCGAGACCAGATATGCAGCAGTGAATAAAAAAATTAATTCTGGTCTGCCTTATTTATACTTTAAAGAAAAGGTATTGGATATGGTTATTAGAATTAGGGCATTCAATAAATTGGCAAGCAACACTGAGGTTAAAGTATATCATGATGATACAAGAAAAATAAACTTTATTGAAGAAAATAGTATGGATCTAATAGTTACTTCGCCACCGTATCCAAATACCTATGATTACTATCTCTATCACAAGTTGAGAATGTTTTGGTTAGATTTAGACTGGGAGATGGCTAAGTTTAATGAAGTGGGTTCAAGACTAAGGCATTCAAGTCAACAAGAGAGCATTGATACTTACATAAAAGACTTGACCATTTGTTTTTACCATTTAGTTCGTGTCCTGAAACCAGACCATCCTTTTGTTATAGTGGTTGGAGATTCCATTATTAGAAAAGAATTTTTTAAAGGAGATATTATAATTGAAGAGATTGCTAAAAAGACAAGTTTCGAAGTAACAGATAAAATAAGCTATAGTCTAAACTATGCTAGTAAGTCATTTAATCCAGCATTTAGAAGCAAAGTCAAGCAAGAACACATAATTTTACTTAAAAATAAAAAGTGAGTCGCTATGCTTCAAGAAATTAGATTATATTATGAATCAATAGAACAAGCATATCATTATGTTTTACCATTAATTCAGGAAACGGTTAAAGAAAAGGATATAGAAATTAAACTGGTAAAAATGGAAAAGAATTATAATTATTATAGCAGAAGAATAGCGTCCATAATTTTCTGGAAAGAACCAGACATTTTAATGACGGTGGTGGAAAATAATGAAGAATATCCACTTTTTATGATTGAATTTTCTACTGCTGTTTTTACTGAGGATCATGAACTTCAAAGATTTGATGGATTGCTTGCTTCTGTAAGGAATAACTGTATATATATCAAGATATCTCCCATTAAAAAAGTATCCCCTTTTGATCACGGAGGAAACACAGAGTTCAATTATGTAATACCTTTTAGCTTAATTTATTCCAAATATAAAAAACCCTCATTTCATTTTGAATGGAAATGTGATAAAAATGGATTATTGATAACGAATCCTAAATTTCTTTCAAACCCGCACAGCATAGTTGAATTTAAAATTTTGCTAAGAACAATAGTAAAAGAAGTTATAAAGAATGGATATTCAAAGGAATGGATCAATAATGTCACTAAGGAATTACAAAATTATACCTTTTTTGAAAAATGGTTAACCAAGCTTGAAAAGGGGCTAAAATTAGATTTGTATAAACTTGATACATCACGTACACAATGGATAAAAAAAGATTCCTTTTTGAAATCAGAAGCTTTAGAGTTGAAAATAAACAGATTTGGTCACGCTATGGATCCGGAAAGAGGGATGATAGGTTTTTACGGAACACTAACTTCAAACGTTATATCTAAAATGGTATTCAGTAAGAATACTAATTCTTGGTATAAGGATATTCCTAAAGAAAAAGAAATAAAAAATATAGTTAATAATGGACTTGAAAAAGTATATGACTTTTTACTCTGTTTTGCTTATGGATTTGGACTTGATAACAATAACGAATTTATTAAGATTCTGGAAAAATATAAAAATTATACGAAAAAACTTGCTAAAATTGATCTCACGGAGTTTATTCAAAAGAATTTTTCTAGGCTAAGTAAGCCCTTAAAAACGATATTTACCTACTCAAAAATTTTTGTTATAGAAGATGATAGTGGTAAAAGGAGAGTTATATTTTATTGGAAACCTTATCAAGAAGAGCTTTCCTATACAAAATATCCTAAAATAACTCCTATTAGAAAAAGAAGATTACTAGATGAAGATGATGTAACATATATTGTAGTTCATAATATACTAAAACCAAACAAGTATAGAATAATTGCAGTTAGTTATCCAGGGGCTCAGGGAGATAGAAGAATATTAGTCCAAGCAGGAACAGGTAGAAGACAACCGAGAGAATATATTGATATAATTTCATTTTTACCATATAAAACAACAATCCTTCAAGAAAATAAGGGCGTTTATAATAATAAAGGAATACAAAATGATATAGATGAGTTGTCACTTTATAAAACCAATAAAGCATATGAAAAGGGTCTTAGAAATTTTTTAAATATGTTTGCACCAAAAGCTCTTAATACTTCTATAAAAATAGGAGTTGGTTTTTGGGCAAGTAAAAATTTCAGAGTTGATCATATTAAGAAATTAGATCTAAAGAATTTAGATTATTTTATATATATAACTAAGGATCAAAAATGTTGGGAAATATGGCAAACTGGTAAGGGACGGATATTTTCAATAACTTCTGGATATGTGTTACTTCCTAAAACATATGAAATTGTTAAACAAAAAAGCCATCAAAAAGATTTATCCAGTTTTATTTTATAGGGTCCATAAGTTTGTGTAAAAGTTAAGTATTCTTTCTCAGATTTAAAAAGAGAGCATCTATGTATATGGCAAAATATTTTTCTTTCAGCGGTCTGGATTGCCAGGAATCTATTTCCTCCTTTACGACATCTGTAATTTTGCTTACTGTACTTTTTGAATATCTTCCGTGGAATATCTCTTCAAGGATCATTGAAATCCTTCTGCTAAAGATGACATGGAATATAAAGC
>JBMFJL010000048.1:0-4519 GCA_049973735.1 Nanopusillaceae archaeon | reverse complement strand
CCCGCAGCGTTGACAGCTGGGACTACAGGGGTCTCTAATCCCTTTTGATCCCCCAGCTTTCGGCCCTCACCGTCAGGAGCGGGATAGCCGAGCGCCTTCGCCTCGGGTGGTCTTCCCGGGATTGCTGCATTTCGCCGCTCCCCCGGGAATACCCTCGGCTTCCCCCGTCCCCTAGGCCGGTAGTAACTCTTGCGCGCCCGTGGTACTAATACCACGGATTTCACAAGAGTCACACCGGCCCGGCTACGGCCCCTTTAGGCCCAATAATGTAGGTCACCGCTCGCGGCGGGGGTATTCCCGTGGCGACTGCCACCCCGCTTGCCCACCGCTTATTCGGGGAGCTTTTTACACTCCCCAAAAGCCTGGGGAAATATCCCCAGGCACTCCCCCTCCCCCCGTCAGGCATTTAACCCATTGCGGAGGTTTCGCCCCTGGTGCATCCCGTAGGACCTCGGCCCTTGTCTCAGTGCCGATCTGGGGGCTCCCGCTCTCACGGCCCCTACCCGTCTTAGGCTTGGCGGGCCGTTACCCCGCCAACTACCTGATAGGCCGCCGACCTCCCCTCAGGCGGTATGGGGAGGAATACCCCATACCCTTTCGGAGATGGGGGAATTCCACACCCCATCTCCTATGGAGGGTTATCCCCAGTTTCCCGGGGTTATCCTCCTCCTGAGGGAGAGTTGTCGACGTGTTACTCAGCCGTGCGGCGGGATACCTTACCCGGTATCCCTACCTTCCATGGGTTAGTCGGAAGGGGATAGCGGTGACCCCCCGCAGGATCAACGGGAATTCGGTAGGGTATAACCCTACCGCGGGCCTAACCCGAGAAGTACGGCCGCTAAACCCATCACTTATATCCCCTTTTCAGATTAACTCTACATTTGTACCTACACCGGGACGGTCTATATCATCTATCAATAGACCTACACCGGTATAGGTTATAATGAATGATATCTTTTAAATATTTAAAAGTTTATACCCCTATAGAGCTCTTAATCTTTCTAGTTTTCTTAATCTTTTTTCTTCTCTAATTCTTCTTCTCTGCCATTTCCACCTCGATCTTAGATATTTTTTCCATCTTCTTGAACTTCTTCTCATTAAAAGTTGAAATGTTCAATATATTTTTAAATTTATGTACCGACCATGTTATTTAAGAAACCGATTGAAATTCCAATTATAATTAATATTAAACCAGCTAGTTTTGGCATTTTCCTTTTATATGATAAAATATAAAGAACTGTTATTGAAAGAAGAATAGTTAACATAGATAAAGTTATTGGAAATATGTCTTCTACACCGAAAATTATTGGATTTGCCATTCCAATAATACCAGTAAAAATTGTAAATATTGCTAATTCTTCACCAAAAATTGAAGATAAACTTATGTTTATATCTCTTTTTTTAACCCAACTTATATGCCCATATAATATATCTGGTAGAGTAAATAATATTATAGATATAGCAAAAGCAATTAACGGAATCGATAAATTTAATTTTAATAATGTATTAGCAACATTATTTATTATATTTCCACCAAGATATATAATAGATGCAGCGAAAGCAATTTCAAAAGAATATAATATAGCTTTTATATATTCTTTTAATTTGTTTTTGCTTTTTCTTATGAATATCCTATCCTCCCTATACTTTAGTAATAAGTAAACAGAAATAATCAGAAATATTGCATAAAGTATTGAACCTTCAACAAAACCAATCTTACCGATAACAATAAATATTAAGTGAGATAAAAAGGCTATTGTTATTAAAAATAATAGATTTCTATCAATAATATTCTTTTCAAAATCAAATATGAGTATAAATATTCCTAAAGTTACCGTAAAATCTAATAATACGTTATATAATTGTAAATAATATCCTAATTTTGAATTTCCATTAATTGTTAATAACAAACTTGGTAAAAAAGATTGTAGAGCAGATGCAAGACCTACCGTATATAGTAATAAATAGTGTTCTTTCCAGTTGGAATAATATTTTGAATATTTTTCAATGTACTTTAGTAAAATATTTTCGGAAATGTATAATACTAAAGAGTATATTAATAAAGGTACTAGGGTGGTTAGTAGTATCGTCTCAACCGAAATGGTCATAATCTTTTATAATCTAGAGAGATTTATATTTTTATGGATGAGTGCATATTTTGTAAAATAGCAAACAAAACTATTAGTAGCTATATAGTTTATGAAGATAATGATATTATTGCAGTGTTAGATATTTTTCCACCAAATAAGGGATCGGTTTTGATATTTCCTAAATTACATATAGAAGATTTCTCAGATATTAACGATAATTTGAATGGAAAACTATTTACACTTACAAAAATAATTTTATCTATTTTAAAAAACAAGTTGAAATTTACAGGAGCAAATATTATAGTATCTTATGGGGATACTGGTCTTTATCAAAGTACTAAACATTTTGTAATACATATAATTCCAAGATATGATGGAGATAACTTAAATTTAAGGTTAAGAAGGTATAGGGAAGAGCCACAGAGTTTGGAAGAATTAAAAAACTATATTTTGAATGAATTAATAAGGATTTCTCAAGAAAATCTAAAAAAAGAAACTAAAGTAGAAAAAAAAGTTGAAGAAAAGAAAGAATATAAAAATGTTGATGTGTGGTTTAGACAAAAAATATAAAATATTATTTACTAATTTTATCTTATGGTCGATATAAAACAAGAAATATTAAATGGTGAATATAAGGATAGAGTGCTAACAATCTTAGAAATTAAGGAAAAGAAAGAGGAAATAATTAATATGTTAAAGGATTTAATGCATTATAGCAATATAATAGTGTTAGAGAATCTCCTTGAAAAATATAAAAGAGAAATAGAAACCTATAAACATTTAATAGTAATATTATCCGATTTTGATTTGTCCCCAGGAGACAAAGTAAAGGTAAAATCCGAATTTTTGAATAAATATGTTAAAATATTGAAGGATAATAAAATGGATATCTGGTTACATGCATTGTTTATAGATGATCTAAAAGCAATATCTATGGATTCAAAATTCGAGTTATTTGATTTATTAGCAATGGGGGAAGTTGTTTATGATAAAGGACTTGCTGAAATATTTAAATTAACAACAATACATAAGAGAATGATTTTGGATCTATTCCACAAATATGTAGTTGCCTATGTATTAGCAGGCTCACAGGTTAAAGGAAGAAGTATAGAATCTTCTGATGTAGATGTTTATGTTGTTATAGATGATACAGATGTAAAAGAACATACATTTGAAGAATTGAAGGTAAAACTTTATGATACAATAACAATGGCGGCGGTACAGGCAAGATTGTTGTTACAATCAAAAAAAGTATTACATCCTCAGGTATATACTTTAACAGAATATTGGTTATCATTATCTGAGGCAAATCCAGTGATAATAACATTCTTGAGAGATGGAATTGCATTATATGATAGAGGAATGTTCATAGCATGGAAGCAATTGTTATTGAAAGGTATAATAAAACCTTCAGAAGAAGCAGCAAATAAATATATACAATCAGCAGAAAGTGGTATAAAAAATGCAAAAGAAAAGTTAAAGAATACTATAAATACTTTGATAATAGAAGATGTAGCGCTTTCAATGTTAACTGCTGCACAAGCAGTTATTATGGATTATGGATTATTACCAGGAGATCCAAAAGAAACACCAGAAATGCTAAGAAAATTATTTGTTTCTAGAAATTTATTAAAAGAAGAAATTGTGGCTAATTTAGAAAAAGTATGGAAAATGAGAAAAGATTTTGAATATGGAGTAGTCAAAGAATATAAATATGAAGATTTAATAAATGTATTTGAAATAGCTGAAAGATTCATAAATGAAATGAAAAATTTAAAGAAAATAATTGATAATGAAAAGCAGAAAAAAGTAATAGAAAATTATATATCTCAGTATGAGGTATTAAAAGAAGAATTTAAATCATTATATGGAGAAGATTTTGTTGAATATATTAGAAAAAATATTAAGGAAGAAGTTTTTGGTTTAGAAGATTTAGAAAAACAAATAAATAGTTTTAAAAGTGGAAAATTTGATATAGTAGAAAACGAAAAGCTTAAAGAGAGGATATTGTATTATTTAAGAATAATAAGAAATTTGATAGAAAATATAAAGGAGAACTTAATAATAAAGTACAAATTTACCATATATGATGAATCTGGACAAGGTTATGATACATATGTAACAAAGAAAAAGATCTATGTAATTAAAGGAAATAGTATAGATGTATATGACTATGAAGGAAATAAAATAGCTACTATAAATAATAGAGAATATATAAATGATATACTTAAGGAATTAATAAATGAGGGAGTATCTGTAATAGATACCAATCTTATGAATGCATTAGGTAAAATATTTAAGAGTTACACCATATCAAAATAATTTTTTAACTTTTTTATAATTTAATAAAAGAATGAAAGGAATAATTATAAACTATAGGATGGGTAGACATAGAATATATCCAAATCAGGTAATTATAAAATTAGAAG
>JBMFJL010000047.1:0-4580 GCA_049973735.1 Nanopusillaceae archaeon | reverse complement strand
TGAGGCCTGGAAATACCAGGTCGAACCAAGAGGCGGCGAGGGGGGCTAAGTCGTCACAAGGTAGCCGTAGGGGAACCTGCGGCTGGATCTAGTTAAAACCCATCACTTACCCCAAATCCTTTTATTTCCTTCTTCAACCTATTTTATTATGTTTGAAATAAAGTATAGAGATGGAGCTTTAGGTAGAATTGGAATTATTAAATACAAAAATATTAAACTGGAAACTCCATTACTTTTACCAGTAGTAAATCCAAATAATTTAACAATAGAACCTAAGGAAATGAAAAAATATGGAGTAAAAGCAATCATGACAAACGCATATATTTTGTATAGAAAAAAATTTAATGGTGATGTACATGAATTGTTGAATTTTGATGGAATAATTGAAACCGATTCGGGATCATATCAAATGTTACACTATAAAAAAGAACTAGAAATAAATAATAGAGAAATTATAGAATATCAAATAAAAATAAACTCAGATATAATAAATGTTCTAGATATTCCTACAGATATTGATAGATCACATGATGAAGCATTAAAGGAATTAAATATAACTTTAGAAAGAATTAAAGAAGGTATAGAATTAAAGGGTGATAAACTTATTAATGGTGCAATTCAGGGAGGAATATATATAGATTTGAGGAAAAAGTCTGCAGAAGAAGTATCTAAATTAAATGTAGATATATATTCGATAGGAACAATAGTCCCTTTCCTAATAAACTATAAATTTGACAAATTGTTCAAAACAATTATAGAACCTAGATTAATATTACCATTTAACAAACCTGTACATCTATTCGGACTTGGACATACATTAACATTGCCATTATCTGTATATATAGGTTGTGATATATTTGATTCTGCATCTTATGCTCTATATGCAAAAGATATGAGAATTATAACACCATATGGAACTTTTAGATATGATGAAGTAAAAAACTTTTATATAGAGACAAAAAACAAAATTTACCATTTGGAAGAATTAAAAGATTTTAATAAAAATGAACTGATAAAATTGTTGGCTGAGCATAACTTATATACATTAATAAAGGAAATAGAGATAATAAAAGATGCAATAAAAAATGAGTATTTAACAGATTTAATATTGATAAAAGCACATATGCATTATTCAATATATAAAGCCACGAAATTTATTCTAGAAAAATATTATAATTATTTGAAAAATTATGAACCGGTTAGAAGGAAATCTGGAATATTTTATAACGGAGATCTAACCGAATTAAGAGTTGATGTGAGGAGAGCTTTAGAAAGATTAAAAGAAAGGGTAGATCCAAAGGATGTTGAATATATTTATAATTATGTATTTCCATTTAATTCATTGAAAAATGTTAATTTATGAAAAATTATTAAAAAGGGAAATTAGATTATCTAAAAAATTCAAAAAAGATAATAAAATAGATATAATATGCTTGGAATCTAATTCTAAGGATTTTTCATTAAATATAATAAAAAATATAGATAGAAAGTTTAATATGAATTTTAAACTAAACATAAAATCATACAAATATATAGAAGATATTGAATTAATAAATGATTCTATATTAATATTACCAATAGAGGGAGTTTTTTTATCATTTTTAATTTATAATTATAATAAAGAAGAAAAATACAAATATTTCATATCAAAGAAAAATGAATTTTTCTATAATATAGGTTATTCTTTATCGGAATTCTATATATCAAAATATTTAAAAAAAGAGCCTTATGTTTTTACAAAAGAATATGAAGATTTGCTAAAATTTATTTATGATATTGTATCTTCTAAAGAAAAATTTGTTTTTGGCATAAAAGATATTCTTGAGTACCTATCGAAATATTATTTATAAAATTTATAATAAAATATTAGAAAATGCCACAGTTCATGCTTAGAGGATATACCTTAGATCAATTAAAAAATATGAGTATTGAAGAATTTGCAAAAAAAGTTGCAAATGCAAGAGTTAGAAGAACTTTACTAAGAAGATTAAAAATTGGTTTTCCTGTAGAATGGGAAAAATTCTACAAAAAATGTTATTTACAATTACAAGGAAAATATAAAAAGGCTGTAAAAACTCATGCAAGAGAAATAGTAATATTACCATTTATGGTTGGATGCAAAGTTGCTGTACACAATGGAAAAGAATTTGTTGAATTCGAAATAAAAGATTATATGATTGGAAGAAGACTCGGAGAATTTGCACACACAACAAAGAAAGTACAACACTCAGCACCAGGTATTGGTGCATCTAAATCTTCTAAGTTTATGAAGGCTAAGAAATAGAAATATTGTAATATAATCCTAATACATAATAGGCACTATTATTGAATTCCATTTTTAATACCACAATTTCTCCACCATTTAGTGTATAATTTTCTACAATATATTTCTTGTAATATGTATAATTGCTGATATTTGTTAATATATCTAGTGTAAATGCATATGTTTGATTGTATAAATAAGAAATTATTTCATTATAGTATAAAATGTAAGGATATATTGGATATTCTACATTTCCAAAATCAAATGTTCTTTCAAACTTTTGTGGAACTGTAAAATTGTATGATACATCTAACAAAACATATTTATCCGTCATAAATGTAAAACCAGAGAACCTTAGGTGCTTATAATTTGGTAGATTGTTTGATATTATCGAATTTATTTTTCCAAATATATCTGGATTTATTACATTATAATTTTTTACCGGTAATAATGGGACACATGGTTTATACTCTGCTACATAACCATTTGGCTTTATATCAACTTTAGTCATATTTTCAACATATGTAATATTGCAAGGATAATAATATATATCTACATAATTTTTATCCATCAAAATCTCATTTATTTTGTATGTATCTGAAGAAAACAAATAATCTTCTACTATATTCATTAGGTTAAATCTTATTTCGAAAGGTATATAGACAAAAACATAATAAAGGGCTTTCTGATAATTTAGATAATCTTCAGATACGTATTTCATGCTCTCCAAACTGAAATTTGCCTGATTTGTAAAATAGTATATGGCAAATATTACCAATATAAATATACTTAGTACTAGAACTAGTGGTGCAAATGAAGATCTTAACTTTATGTACATGTTATATTATAATAATAAGTAATTAAAAAGCTTGGTGGACATACATAAATGGTTTTATTCTCTCCATTTATAAATAAATCATAAGATATTACATATTTGTTATAACATAATCCCACTTCTTCCCCATCAAAATTGAAATATAATAAGAAAGATTTGTTTTGGAAATAAAATACTACGTTCTTTTTTGTTTCATTTATAATAAATTCTCTTATATGCGGATTATAATAGTATCCTGCATAAATGTCTATTGCTGGTATTGTTATGTTAGTATAATATATCAAAGATTCTAAAAAACCATTTGCAGATTTATATTCCAATCCTTGCAAATTTAAATATGCAATTGCATTCAATGTTGCCGGATTTATTAAATCTTGATACAAAAATATAAATATTATTAATATTATTAGTGCTGTAGATACAATTAATGATAAGAAAAAGCCAAACTGATTTTTCATTTCTCTACTTTACATAATGATAAACTTATTTTGCCACTCATTACTTCACAAGATAGATTATACTTATTTTGATCGTAAATTATACCAAACATATATATATTAGAAGATAAGGGATTTCCAGTATCATATTCTGGTTCTATTATTGGAGTAATAGCTAGAGTAAATATATAATATGGCTCTAGATTCGATACTTCAGATGTTGTACTTTCAGCATTTAGACATATTAAATATTGGTCTTGAAATACATTATGTTTCAATGTTATATTTTCTATATGTGATGCAACACATTTTGATGCATTAGATAAATATGCGACCAATTTATTTATAATATTTATTAGAGATTCGTTAGGGTACAATTCTATTTTTGGAGGACATAGATTAAGATATGTTGTATTTCCTGCTTCAGACAAAAATTTACTAATTATCTCTGGTCTCTTAAGAAAATCATCAGATACATTTGGAATATAATAAAAACTACTATTCATATAATTTATATTGTAGACAAAATATGTTGGAACAACCTTAAATGACATATTTAAGTACTCTATTGTTATATATTTTTTATTGTTTTGTTGAACCGAATAATTTCTTATGTATAGCAAATAAGTTCCCCTATCATATGTATAACAATTCTTCAATTGATCTTTATACTTCTCTATTGTTTCATTTGATGGAAAATAGAATAAATAATATGGATTTCCAGTATATTCGTATATGCAATAATTCAGTCTATCTACCATTAAATTATTTAAAAACAACTGATAAGAGTTTTGCGAATATGTTTCATTAAAATATAAACCATAAAAAACTACTATTATCAAAGTTGTTACAATAACTATTACAGCTGAAGAAATATATTCTATTATATCTTTTATAGATAAAGACCTCATTTCATTTTCTGAGCAATTATTCCAACTTGTATTTCGCCCAGTTTATTTTTATCAAAATCATTAACTTTCTTTATTACCAAATATGCTGGATATTCAAATGATTTATCTGCTTCATTCCTTACTCCCAACTCTAT
>JBMFJL010000046.1:0-4633 GCA_049973735.1 Nanopusillaceae archaeon | reverse complement strand
TCTTAATCTTTTTATATCATTATCAATTATCGATGTTATTATATTTTTTGTTTTTTCATCTTTTGTCATTTTGTATAGAGTACCCTTTATTTCTTCAATTCTTTTTATTTTATTTTCTATTTTTCTTCTAACATCAGCACTTGATATATGTACTGGTGATACTACTATACCTTCAAGCTTATATTCCATAGAATATTCTAAAGTTTAATTTTTCTAAATTTTGCCTTCTATCTACAACAATTGGTTTTACATAATTTACTGTCTCCTTTAATTTCGATCCATCAGAAATTATAAAGTAAATTGAAAATCCATCTATAACTAAGAATCTATGCTTCAAAATTTCTATTTTGTCTTTGATATTTTCATCTAAAACCCTGGTATGGTATAAATATCCTTCTTTTCTGGTTTTTTCTATTAAATCATACAGTAATTTTTCTTTCTCTTTTAAATTTAAATCTTTATAATCTTTTAAAATATCATCTGAAGTCGCTAATTGAAATACAGAATTCGAAACACTCTTGTTTGCACCTATACCTCTTAATTCAAAGTATTCTCTAATAATTTTCAAAAATTCTTCCGTTTTACTATTTTCTTCTATAATAAAATAGTATCCGAACTCTTTAGAATATTTTCTATTACTAATTCTATAACAAAATACATATTCCTCATTAAATAATCCGCCTTCGCTTAATGTAGAAGATCTTATCCTATCCAAACTATTTCTTGTAATTACTCTAGTCAAAATTTTTGCCCAACTATAATCAGAAATAGAGTCAAATTGTTCGGTTTCTCCTTTTTTTATATTTTCTATTATTGAATTTAAATAATTTATTTCTACAAATTTATTATAATCTCTTAAACTATTTCTTATTTTTTTATTTTTTACTTCACGATTTTGATATTTATATAATAAACCTGGTAAATATAAATATATTTCATTATTTTCAATATAATATGGATATGCTGATGAAATTTTTGGAATATCTCTTAAATATAATTCTTTAAGCTTTTCTAAATTTTTTTCCTTATTTATTTTTTGAAATTCAAAATCTCTTTCTAATAGATTAGATAAATATAATGTATATATATAATCGGAAGGTATATACTTCAAAGATACTTCTGAATAAAATCCATCTTGTATTAAAAATCTTGTTATTTTCTTAGGTCTTAAAAAAACAATTCTATATCCCATAATTGTATTCTATTATTTTCTGCTTACTCCATAATTTTGTGCTTCAACATTAGAAGTATTATTTAATTCTTTAGCTAAGTCTACTATGTGTTTTATTAATTCATCATTTGTATTTGATTGGTTGATGTTACTTTTAAGATCTATATAGATAGTTTGATTATTATTCAAAGTTACTTCAATTGAATCTACAAATATAGCAACTTTACCATATCCTCTTGTTCCAGATCCTCCTAAATAGTCGTACTTAACCAAATACTTTAGAGCTTTAAATAGTTCTCCTAATTCCTTTTTAGCCTGATTTCTAACAGTATTTTCATCTAAAAATGACCAACCTGTTAATTTGTAAATTACTTCTCCTTTAAATTCGATTCCTTTTCTTACTCTTTCATTTTCTCTAGGATGTTGTGCAGATCCTTTTATTCTATCTACAACATTTTCAGTTTTTATTTCATATATTCTAGATAAATCTATTTCATTTCCATTATATAATAAATCTCTAAACACCAATCTAGGTTCTAATCCAATGTCATGCTTATGGTTACCAAATACTCTAATTATAAAATACTGATCTTCTGATGCCAATTTTTTCAAGACATCAATATCAGATTTCCCAGATTCTCCAGGCATTTCCTCCTTCTTTATACCATAAGGTTCTCCATTATTTTTAACCATATTATTTAATTTTTCTACTATTGATCTTAATTTTCCCTTTAAGGAAGAACCTGGAATATATGGATAACCCGTAACAGGATCTTTAATGACAGGATTGTCTATTGCTCCTATTTCTACATTTTCCTTGTTTCCCCCTATTTTCAATCCTGTTAATGTTAAAATACCCAAATTTAGTCTTATATATCCATATATAAATTTCTCGCTACTTGTAGCACTGGTCATAATTCATATTATAAGAGCAAAATTTTATAAATAATTTTATAACTATGAGACAGAAAATTTTGCTTAGCAGATTCAATAAATATAAAATTAAATATAAAAATTAAATTGCAACAAAAAACTTATTTTAGTGTAATATATTTAATCTAGCAAAATAGATAAATATGTTCTTAATTTTTCATTTGATATATGCTGTATACTAGATTTCATAAATTCTTTAATGATATTTATACCTTGGGGCGTTAAATTTATTCCTCGAGCTTGCTTATAAAGGTTAAACGTTTCATCTAATAATTTATAAATAATATTCAATACATCTTCTATTTTTAATTTTTGTTTCTTATACAAATTTGATCCAATAATGTTTAATTCTATTATCTTTCTTAGAAGTTCCTTTTTAATGTCCCACTTTACCTCCAAATTAAGCATATAATTTATAAAATCTTCAGCTACTTTCTTGGGAACATATTCTCTACTTACGTCATATAGAATTTTTTCAAACAATTTTATAACAACATATTGGTCTTTGTATTCGATCATATTTTTTTCCATATTTTACTTATAAATTAAAAAATATTTTTAAAATTAACCATTATATATGAGAATCTTAATAAAGTTAAAATCATTACAGAATGCAAAATATGAAATAATTCATGGTTATATAATTCAAGGATTTATATACAATTTATTAAAAGATACTGAATTTGCATGGGTACATTCTTATAAAGGATATAAATACTTTACTTTTTCAAATATTTTTCCAATAAAAGATTTTGAAATAGATAAAGAATATCAATTCATAATATCTTCTCCGAATAAGAAATTTATTTTAGTCTTATATAAAAAATTAAATGAAATAGATAAAAATATTAAATTGGGAACTTTAGATTTTGAAATAATAAACATAAAAAAATTTGATTTAGAATTAAAATTTCCATGGAGGAATTATACACCAATTGTTTTAAGGAAGGGAAAAGAGGTTTATATATCTAATGGTTTTAATCATTTGAAAATTTTCTTGAAAGATGTTAAAATATTAAAAGAAAAAGGTTTTATAAAACAGAAACTGAATCTAAAACTAGATAATGTTAAAGAAATAAGTATAAAAGATTTAGATAATATACCAAAAGATAAATATAGAATAATAAAAATAAAGGACATATACTATGAATTTAAGAAAGGAGATAATTTCTTCGAATGGTTAGAAGATCTGAAAAGACAAAGTATTGAAAAATATAATTTATATACAGGAAAAGAATTTAATTTTGATGAACCTCTTTTTGATTCTTTAGAATTACATAAGGAAGTTAGTGTATCGTTGAGGATAAAAGATAGGGGAGATATAATATATAAAGGTTCTTTATGGAAGACTCTGAATGTAAAAAGAAAATTAGATCCATCAGAGAGAAAATTCTACAAATTTTTAATGGATACCGGTTTAGGATCTTTAAATTCTCTAGGTTTTGGATTTATAAATCCTGTAAAAGATTAAAAATTTTTATTTTCCTTTCAATATTTCTAATTTACTTTAAACTAACAGATCTTATGTTTCAACAAAGCCAATATCTATATTCTTTCAATATTTCTAATTTACTTTAAACTCTTGTTTACCTGCCCATCCATAAGTATGATATTATTTGTCTTTCAATATTTCTAATTTACTTTAAACATACAAAATCATTTGCAGAAGTTAGTTATCCAATAGCCCTCTTTCAATATTTCTAATTTACTTTAAACGATTTTCCACATGTTTATGCTGAACAAATTTACGAAAAATATAATGACTTTCAATATTTCTAATTTACTTTAAACCTATTTCCCGATGCTAATTATGTTTTCTTTTCCTTCATCTACTTTCAATATTTCTAATTTACTTTAAACATGGAGCAAGACCAGGACAATTAGAAGTATGGAATAAATTCTTTCAATATTTCTAATTTACTTTAAACCTTTAAATATTGATTCTTTTTATATAGTATTTTCTGAAAAAATTTTAAAAGTATTTATAAATTCTGCGAACCTTTTTAGAAAAAACTTATACATAACCTCGCAGATAACCTAAATAGTCTGATATATTAGTTTATGAATAATAATGAAATCTAAAAAAGCATTAGAAAAATGTAATCAAATTTTATCAGAAAAACCACTATATAAAACATTATTATTTCTGAACTAAGAGATATTTATTTATTAATGACCAAAACTATATTATAAATTTAATCACTAGATATATACTTCAATAAATTCCAAATTCTTTTTTAACACCTAATTCTATCTTTTCCTTTATATAACCTTTACCTGGCAGAACATAAATTATAACAGAATCTTTATTTTTATCAATCATTTTCTCTAAATTTTTCTTTATATAATAAATAGCATCCATTGATAATTCTCCTTCAAATACAGAATTTTGTATATGATTCAAATATCTTTTGAGAAATTCTCTTACTTCATCTTGTCTTTCTATAGATATATCATAAGCTATTATGACATAATACATAATATTTACATGATCCTTTTTATTTAAAAATATCTTAATACAAAATTTTC
>JBMFJL010000045.1:0-4634 GCA_049973735.1 Nanopusillaceae archaeon | reverse complement strand
GTATAATTTGTATTTATCCTTTGTCCTGTAACATTCTCAAAATACCATTTCATTACTCTTGGATATAAGATTGCAAATGCTATTGCTGATATAATAGGTATTGCTAAACCTCCATACCCCATGTAAGCTAATAAAATGGTCAGCAGCGGATCTATTAAATGAGTTCCCTGATCTCCTCCAATATACCAGGATGCTGCTGATATAAGAGGTGCTGCTAAAATTGCATATTTTAAGAAATATACCAAGATATACAATATTGCGTCTACTATAAAATCTCCTCCAGATAAAAACAATCCTAAGATACCAAATGGTATTCCTGCTACTAGACTTCCTAAAAAGCTATCCATAAATAATTTTGTAGTCTCTTTAAGATTTTCTATGATTCCCATAACTATATATTATGCTCTAAACCCTTTTAAAATTTTATTGAATGTCACTACTTTTTAGCAAACTTAAGTCCTCTTTTCTCATATTCAATAATATCTAATAACAATTTTTCTTCACTATCATATTTCTTATTCAATAAAGATTTTGCAGATATATAACTAATTCCCTTTCCAGCATAAATGAACAAAAATTTTCTACCATAATTTTTCAATAATTCTGCAGTAATATTCATTTTTTCCTCATTTTTAATATCTTCATCACTTTTGGCTACTCCAAAGTACATACCACCACATTTTTTACATTTAAATTCTTCATTATAATCTTTTACCTTTATCTTATATTTTGATCTACATGCAATACATACCAAAGTTAACTCTGTATTTTCCAATCTTTCCTTAACAAGTTTTATAACCTCTCTCCATTTATCAGATATTAATACATCTAATACATATTCTTCTAATCCTAAGATTCCTAAGGGAGATAATGTTTCTCTATCTATAATATTTATTCTTATTTCACCTTTTCTTATCTTTTCGAATATCTTTTTAGTATTTTTTATATCTAATTTCTCTATGAATAATTCATTTATTGTTTCTTTATATACAGGAGTTCCTTCTAGATGCTTTGCTATCCTTTTAATTGTAGATTTTGAATAATCAGCATCTTTTCTTATAATTCCAAATCTTTTTGCTACATGAACAAACTTCCATAGAAATAGATCAGTATTTACTATTGCCCTCTCTAAGATCTCTTCAACTTCTTCAGGATCTATGCTACTTAATATATCCTTAATATCTTGTTTTGATAAATATCCTGCTTTAATCATAATTCTATATGGATCTGTCTTTATCCCAACAACAATTCCATATTTTTCCGATATTAATTCTGATAGGATCCTAGATATAGAATCGTTAACTCTATTGCCAAATGGTGCGTGTATTATAAACCAATCCTTATATTGTTCAATGTATATGTTATCTTTATTTGGATAGAAAAATAATTCCTGATTCCTCAACTCATCATAATATAATAAATCCCTTTTTATTTCCTGTGCTTCCTGTGCAATTTCAAATGGTACTGGTAGCAATTCTCCTTCCCAAGAAGGTATTGCAGACTCAAAATCTTTCTCTAATCCAACATATACTTTATTTTTTTCTATCTTTTCAATTTTCCATGGCAAACCCCTTAATATAAATATTGTTCCTGGATTTCCATGCTTAGCAACAAATTCTTCATGCAATATACCTATTTTTTGCCTTGTAGTTAAATCATATACATCATAAGATTTTTCATCTGGAATCATTGATATATTTTCAATATAATAAAATAAACCTTTCCTTGTCTTTATTATTTTATTATTGTCTCTATCGAACCTAATTATCTTTATAGAATCTAAAAAATTCAAAATTTCTAGAAAATCCTCGTATTTTAAATCCTTATAGATATAAGATCTTTTTATAGTATTCCAAACAAAATTTATATCCACTTCTCCGTACTCTAGAGTCATTCCTACGATCTGATTCGCCAATACATCCAATGCATTATAATGAATTTCTGGTTTTTCAAGCTTCATGGATAAACTATATTTTTAATCTTTTTGTTTATAAATATATTTTAATGATTGCTAATAGAATTGGTAAAATAAATTTTGATTATATCTTTGTCTTTTTAATTTCATTTATACCACAAATATTTGCAATATTAATTAGTCCGTTTTTATTAATGTGGGATGAATATGCATATTTAGATAATGTAAAACATGTATTATATAATACTCCATATTTTGAATATTATAGATTTCCGTTACTCTGGTGGATTCTAATACCAGTAGTTATGATTGTAAACTTTAATATATTTGCAATAAAATTATTTTTAGTTTTAATATATTCAATATCTGTTATATTTCTATTTAAAATAATTAATAATTATGGATCTGGCTGGAAAAATTATGTTTTGATTCTATCATATTCTTTAAATGGTATAATTTTATTTTGGGGATCAAAAATATATCCGGATATTCTTGCTACATCTTTTCTAACAATTTCAATATATTTCTTCTATAAATATTTTAATGAGAAAAAAGAAAAAGATCTGATACTATATTCACTATTTTCTGATTTATCGATTTTATCAAAATATGAATATGGACTGTGGTTAATTTCTTCAATAGTTTTCTTAAATAATAAGGAAAAATTAAAGGCAATAACCTATTCCTTTTTATTCGCACTACCCTATTTTATATATAACATATTATTATACGGAAATCCAATATATATTTTTATTGAACAGACAACAATAATCTACGAATATACAAAATATCAACCAATAAAGATTTTTGTAATATCTCTACTAACTTTTGCAGGAGCATACCTATTTTCCTTTATACAAAATCCAAAAAAGCTAAATAACTTTGAAAAAGCTATCTATCTATATTCTTTAATATCTATACTATTTTTAGGTTTTTTCGTTAAAACAAAAGATTTCAGATATATAATGATGACTTTACCATCATTAATAATACTTACAAGAATTTTTATTGAAAAATTGAAGGGTCTTTTACTTTCATATATGTTGATATTTTTCGTATCAACAATTACATCTTTTATATCTGGATTCCTTTACTTATTATCATTTACATTCGATATTGGATATTCAAAACTCAGTTATGTATATAGGGCTACTGAAGATATAATTCAATATAATCCAAAAATTATATTGACAAACACTATATGGCCTTTGGTTGCATATTATACAAACTCAGATGTTTATATATTATATAATGCTACATATCAGATTCCTAGAGTATATCCAGACTTTATAATATATTCACCAAATTGTGGAATACCTGCAGAATTTGATGCAAATAGATATAATTTATCATTAATATTTATTTATACAGATCCATCTGGTTGTAAAGTATATACATATAAAGTAAATAGTTATGATGTCAAATAACTTTCTAGAGTTGATAAATTTGTAAATCCTGAAAAGAAATAGGTTTTATTTTGTCTATACATTATTATTGCTGGCCACTTAGTTATATTATACTTTACGTCATAATAATTTATGAAATAGTTTGGATAGGAGGAATCAAAAGAATATATGTATAATGTCTTCTCATATTTATTGTACAAATAAGTTAATACATTACCTTGTCTATAACATTCTTCTCCACAATAAACATTATTGTAAAAGTACAAAATCAATGTAAAATTACTATAATTACATTGTTCAATAAATTTTTTGGTTAAAATAAAATGTAAATATTCTAAATTAAAATACTGTGATTTTATATATTCTACTTGTCCTTTATTATAATATATATTTCCGACAGATTCTAAATATTCCAATTCTAATCCTATTTGAGCAATTTGAGACTTCAAATATTGTAAAAATGATAAATAATCTTCACTACATTCGAAATTTTTTGATTCTGCAAGATATTGCGCAGATATTGTTATTGCAGTTATTTTATTTAATTGAGACAAACCCTGTTGAAATGAATATTGATAAAATAAATATCCTGATAATAGACCTAGTAGAAATGATAGTACCGATATTAATACAGATATAAATATTAGATTCTTTGGTTTATCCATTCTTTACTTTATTAATAATTTTATTTATTAAGCTATTATCCCATACTATGCCACCCCATCTCAATTTTCTTCCAAAGATCTTATAGTAGAATGAAGTTAGTATAAATATAGAATTAAAATAGATTGAAAATAAAAGATAGATTGCAGTATAGACCATTATACTTTTCCAGCTCTTACTTTTATCATATTTTCTGTAATATAAAATAAATAACAAGAAATTTAATAACAAAATTGTTGAAAAAACCATTAAGATCAATTCTGGAGTAGATAAAAGTCTAAATATATACATATTTATATCCGTTTCGGTGAAAGATTTTATATAGTTATTTATAAAATACATTATGTCATAATTCACCAGAGATAAGTACACTAAAAAATTGTATAGATTATATGAGAAATTAAATAATATTATTGAAAAAGATAAAGGTAATAGGAAATATAATAAAAGATTTATACCAAATCCTATTTCTCTTAAGTATATATTTCCTATAATATCTTTATATCTAGAATAATTTTCTATAAAACCTAAATACCATCTTGCTCTCTGCCTCAATAATTTCCTAAAAGTATCTGGTGGTTTTGTTAATATTATGCTTTCTGGTGAATATTTTATCTTCAATCCGTTCTTCTGAATCCTTAAAGCAATTT
>JBMFJL010000044.1:0-4639 GCA_049973735.1 Nanopusillaceae archaeon | reverse complement strand
GTATAAATCAACAAAACCACTTTTTGTTTGAATGATTCCATTCTCATTTACAAACTTATATAGGTTTCTAAGATTCCTTCTGTATTTTACTTGGATACCACCTATACCATTTACTAAAATGTCAAATGAACCTAATGATGATGGAGACCTTACTACTTCATAATGATGTTTTCTAAATTCTTCTACTGCAAGTCTTTCTACTCTTGTTCCTTTTACTTTATTTTTATTTGACATTAAAGAAAAATATATACACTAATGTTTAAATGATTTATGATAAAAGATAACTAACGTTTATTACTTTATATTTAAAAAGAAATCCCCAGTATAAGAAATACTGGGGATTAATACCTGATTATATTACTCTACTAAATCCTAATGCAGACAATACTGCCACTGTTTTTAGTGTTACTTTATAGTTGTTGTTAATGAAAGATGCAAACAAAGCAAATCCTAATGCAAATACTGTTAATACCCATGCAACTGTATAAAGAACTTTAGAAACTTGTCCTACTCTAGGATCATTTACAAACTTGTCTGCTTTTTCTTTGTAATTTTTTAAATCATCTTCAAAACTTTCGAATAGGTTTAGACTAGTTTTTGGTTTTTCATCTACTACTTTTTGTGCTTCTTCCAATCTCTTTCTAGCAGCCCTTAATAAGTCTTGATATAAACTGGCAACATCACCATAATTTTTTATAGTTTTAATACTTTTTTCTGTTGTAAGTTCATGAATTAACTTGTTTGCAATTACAACTGACGCAATCAAAGTTGAACCTTTTATACCTGCTTTTACATAGTTGTTTACAACTACACTTGTTTTTACATTATTTATTTTACTTAAAAGTGATGGAACTTTTTGGTTCATCACATAAGTCATTATCTCTGGTGAAAAAACTATGGTTAATGTTATAACAAATGCACCTATAGCTTCTAGAGGATATTCACTGAGTAAGATTCTTAATATTTCGTATGTTTCTTTTTCTTGTACTAAAATTGAGAAGTTACTTATAGATCTAGCTATTTTACTTCTAACATTTGCCAGAGTCAAAATGTTGTACAAACTTTTAAGAAATTTTTTCAACTTGAAAGAATTTTCTTCTGCGTTTTCTGATTCAATCAAAAGAATCTCGTAAGGATTTAATTTCTTGTACATAGAGTTACCCCCCATAAATAGTTTATTCATTTATTTGTACTTAATAAACAACCAATATTCACTTGAATAATAAAAAATTATTCATATTTTTATAGTACATAATTTTTACTATGTTATAAATTGAATATTCCCATGGAAACTAAAATCATTATTATAGTGTTTATATACTTTTTATTATCAGTTTTTATTGATAGAACCAGTGCTAAATTAGCGTAGAATATTGTATAAATACATAGTATTCTATACAAATTAAAAATGCCTCCATCAGAATCACTTTCAAGAAGTTTAACTTCTGGTTCATTGTTATTTGGCTTTTTAATAAACAAATCTTCAAAATTATTTATAAAATTACGTAAACTCTCTCTTGCTATTTTACTTATTCTTTCATAATAACCTAATTCTATCTCTGCAAATATTTTAGATAAAATCTTTAGAACACTAAAAACAACGGTCTTTTTAACACTAAATAAAAGAATTTTACCATTTCTTACTTTTCTTATAATATTTACAATTAAATTATCATTTATTTTTTTTGTAATGAATCTATAGGGACTAATCATTAATATCGTCAAAATTCCCGCATAAAGATATAACTCTGGATACATTTTATATATAAGTTCAGATCTAATACCATATGTTAAAGACCGTATATAATGATCTAACATGTTGAAAAAACCTGATACATACTTTGGAACTGAATTATTTATGCTAATAACACGTTTTATTTTAACGATAAGTCTTAATATAGTATATCTAATGTTGGAAATGTTTCCAGTTTCATTTTCTGTCAACATCATGTTATAAAATCTTAGATTCATAATTTTCTCCTTGCAAAAAATTATAATGCCTTACTTATTCCAAGTGCAGTTAGTATGGCAACTATTTTTAGTGTATAAAGTCTATCCTTAACAATTAAAGAAACTGACAAAGCAACATTAGTCATTAATACTAGTATAAACCATATTATAGAATATGCTATTTTTACCATTTTAGATAAGATATTTGTAGATTCTAACAATCTTCTACCAAACTTTTGTTTTAAATTGTCTTTCAAATCATTAACCTCAGATCTTAACAATTTGTTGATTATATCTAAACCACCGAGATATTTATATTCATTACCTAATAAATTACCAAGTTTATTTGGATATTTTGTTTTAAGTCCTATAAAAATTTTTCTTAAAAGATATACTGAAGAAACCATAACTGAAATCTTTACACCTGTTTTAACGAACATACTGGCTATGAACTTTATGCTTAATATAGATCTTACATTTGTATCTAATTCATCTGCATTTTTTCTGAGTTTTCTTAATATTTTTGATAAACCGTATTTTGTACCTAGCATTATGGCTGTAAAAATAATTGCCATTCCAAGTATTCCTGGTGCATTATCAACTATCATACTTATGTCATCAAATAGTCCTTTAAACAAAGATTTAAAATCTTCTTGTTTACTCGTGTTGTTAAGAAACTTTTTTAAATTATCTGCTATTTCATGTATTTTATCACCTGCATTTAATAGTAAAACTTTCATACTATCATGGACATCAAAAATAGCATCTTTTTTCACATCATTGTTTTCATCATAGTTTACAGAATCCTGTTCAAATACAAACCTTTTAGACATGGTTTCCCCCTAATAATTTTTTTTTATAACGCTATATCTATTTTGTACTATAGTGAATTTTAAAATATTAAAAATATAAATAAGAACAATTTATTGGCAATTTTTTACAAACACCTATATTTAAATCACATTACTTATGCCAAGTGCAGTTAGTATTCCAATTATTTTTAATCTATTAGATTTAATATTAAACATTTCATTTAACACAAATGCAATATTAGTGATGAATACAATTAATATCCACAACACTGCATATATAAATTTTACAATACCAGTTATAACATTAGAAGATTCCAACAACTTTTTTCCAAACTTTGATTTTATGATATTTAAAAGCTTTTTGTATCCAGATGAAGTTAGTTTTTCTTTAATTTCTATCAATGTTGCATCTATCTTACTATATAAATCAGATTCTGGATTTGTTTTACTTCTTAGATCTAAATATTTTTCTCTTTCATTCATATAGTATCTTCTATAGTATCTTTTAATATCTGAAAAAATTTTCCTTAACAAATATACAGATGATGCCATCACCGAAACTTTTACACCTGCTTTAATAAAACGGTTAGTTAATATATTTATGTTGGAAAATTTATTCGATAGACTTCTAATACTTATTGCTAAAGAATTATAATCACTGTTTAATACCTTTTTTAAACTATGAGTTGAATATATCATTACTAATGTCATTAAACCTGCTAATCCAACAACTTTTGGATAATCAACAACTACATAAAGTATATTGTTAATCAAATCTTTTAAGAAGTCTCTTACGTATTCATATCCTGCAATCTTTCTAAAGAACTTATCTATTTCTACTGCTATATCACGTATTTTATTTCCAACTGAAGATAGGAAATTGTATATAGTATCTTTGAAACCAGAGTTGTTATCTTTTATTTTATCTTCATTTACATCATTGGTTTCTTTATTTATTGAAGATAGTTCTTCTGGTTCTTTGAGTTCAATCTCATATACTGATTTAAATTTATTTTTATCATCTGAACTTAAAGACGCATCACCTATTTTGCCTAGATAGTCTATTATTCTGGCAACTTTTTGATTGTCTTTTGAGTCTATATACTTCTTTAATATTTCATTGTTCTTTCTATTTACAGCACTTGAAAGTATAAGATACTTAAAATCTTCACTATGCCCAGCGTATTTAAGTTGTTTTATTTTACTGAAAAAGGTGGTTAAGGCATCATTCAAATCTTTAGTATTTAATAAATTTTCTAGAAGTTTAAGAGTATCTCTATGTAACTTTCTTATCTCTTCTTCACTTAAACTATCTTTTTTGATACCATATACTTCATTATATAGATCAAGTACTAATTTTGGATTTTTCTTATAAGCGATTAAAAATCTTTGAACTATCATAGTCTAATCTCTATAATACGATATCTATTTTGTACTACAATGAATTCAAAAAGATTAATAACATGAACAATAACCGTCTACTGATAGATTACCTGCAATACTTACATTACCACCTATATTAACATTATTACTTATATTTAGTTGAGGGGTGTCTATATTTACTGAAGAATTTGCACTAATATTAACAGAAGGAGTACTAATTTCTACAACTGAATTTGCATTTATTTTTATTACACCATTTTCCAAAGTTATTATGGCTTGACTATGATTGTCTCTTATTGTGACAGATTTCAAACCTATTATTTCTATTCTTGATAAATCTTTCTCATCATGAATGATAAATGCAGATTGATTATCATCAAGTTTTAGTATAGTTTTATATTGTGGATCTTTTATCTTTGGATTGTATTGGTATTTCTTTCCAGTAATCCTAACTCCTGGATCTGCAGATGCAACACTAAAGTATATACTTTGTC
>JBMFJL010000043.1:0-4843 GCA_049973735.1 Nanopusillaceae archaeon | reverse complement strand
GCAAACGATAGAGAAATTATAGACAAGTATAAAAAAGAATTTACAAGATTAGTACAAAGATTAGGATTTAAAATTGAAGAAGTTGTAGGAACAAATAAGTTAATTACTGGTACAATAGTAATAGTTTTGGATGATAAAACAAAAGAACCAAAGAAAATATACACTAAAGATATTAAAGTTTGGAATGTAGAAAAAGAGTATAACGAAAAGCTAGAAGTTTCTCTATAATATTTTTAAACTTTATAAAATACAGAGCTGGTAATTATAATTATGGATATAGTAAATGATGCGATAAAACATGATGAAAAATTAAATATTGAAGAAATAAAATCTATAAATAACATTAGAAAAACTTTAGAAGATATAAGAAGGTTATTAACAGAATATGAAACTGTATTGGATGAATTAGAGGAATTTAATCAAAAAGAATTGTCAAACCCTATGTTAAAAGAAGAAGAATTTAAAATTTTCATTAAGTTGTTGGATATTGAACAGAAAATTCAGCTTAAACTTACAGAATTAAACAAAAAAACGCTAGAGTATAAATATTTGCTAGATTTGGAAGTATATTGAATGATTTTTTCATTTGATTTTGATGGTACTTTAGTAGATAGTTATACAATAATACCATCTATATATGAAAAAATAAAGGATGAAATGGGTTTAGATAATGGTTTTGTTGAAGCTATGTTAATGGTAGAAGAGTTAGGAGATTACTTTGGTATATTTGAAAGAGGTAAATGGATTAAACTAATATTTGGAGAAGATACTGACTATATAATAAATAAATATTGGAAATTAAGGATGGAAAATCAAATAATATTACCAAAAACCATTGATTTTTTAGAAAAATATAAAGATAAAGTAGATATGTATCTGATTACATCAAAGGATGATACAAAAGAAATAAAAATGAAAAGAATTAAAAAAACAGGATTAGATAAATATTTCAATGATATTTTAATATATGGAACTGAAGAATTTAAGAGTTTGGAAGATGCAATTGAATATCTTATGGATATAGGAAAAATAGAATTCTATATCGATGACAAAAATACAAATCTAGACAAAGTTCATAGAAGATTTGATATTAAATTGTTTAAAAGAATATATTATCCGCCATATCCATTAAAACTCGCTTGGTATTATCCAAAAGTAGATTTTCCTAAAGTATTAAACTTACTTGAACTGGAAAAATATATAAAAATATAGTAACAAGGTTTTCTTTATGGATATAATAAAGTTAGAAAATGTTACAAAAATATACAAAATGGGAGATTATGAAATTAAAGCTTTAGATAGAATAAATCTGAACATTAGAAAGGGAGAGTTAGTTTCTATAATGGGTCCCTCCGGATCTGGCAAATCCACATTATTATCTATAATAGGATGCCTAGATAGACCTACAAGTGGAAAAGTATACTTATTTGGAGAAGATGTATCAAAGTTGTCTAAAAAAGAATTAGCAAAAATTAGAGCTAAAAAAATAGGATTTGTATTTCAAAAATTCTATTTATTAAATTATTTAAATGCTATTGAAAATGTCAGATTGGCTTTAAGAATAACAAATAGAAACTTAGATAGGGCAAAAGAATTACTAGAAAAAGTAGGCTTAGGAGATAGATTATATCATTACCCAAATCAACTATCAGGAGGACAGCAACAGAGAGTTGTCATAGCTAGAGCTTTAGCTAATAATCCAGATATAATTCTTGCTGATGAACCAACAGGTAATTTAGATGAAAAATCTTCAAAGGAGGTGATGGATTTATTGATAGATCTGAATAAAAATGAAAAAAAGACTATAGTAATAGTAACTCATAACCCGAAGATTGCAGAACAAACTGATAGAATCATTGTTATAAGATCTGGAAAAATTTTATCGGATAATGCAGATATTGAAGAAGCTTTAAAATTACTTAAATAATTTATAAGATTTTCTAATTAAATAAAATTAACTATGGAAATTAAAAAAGCTCTAATGCTTTTATTTAGCATATTGCTTATAAATAAAGTACTAGCTCTACAAATAAATATAAACAAAATATATCCAACAATTATTAATAATAATACAAACGTAGATTTACAAATTTGTTTAATAAATAATGATTTACAAACCGATAATTTAGTTACATTATATATACATTATCCACACTGTATCTATTCTAATATTTCATACATATATATTTATGCATTAAGTTCAAACAGTCAATATTGTTTTCCAATACAGGTTTATGCGCAATGTCCTCCAGGATTTTACAATATAATAATAAATGGAACATATTCAAATAATAATGGCTTAAGTTATGTATCACAATTTTATCCATTAATAATTCAAGATACACCTAAAATAACAATATCTAATTATACATACAGAAATAATTATGTTGGGGCAATAGGCAACTTAGAGTTAAATATAACAAATTATGGAGGAATTGCTTATGATTTATTTATTTATTCAAATTATTCTACATGTTTACTAAAACCTTCTTCTATCTATTTAGAAAATTTAACAGATTCTGAGATATTGAATTTTAATTTAATAATTCCATCTAATTTTGCTGGAAACAATTGTTATATACCTTTATATATTCAATATCGAGACAGTAGTGGAAGTACATATACGACATTCAACTTTGTAAATATACCAATAGTACAACAAAATAATGTTCTACAAGTTTTTTATAATGTAACAGATCTTAAAATAGGAGAAAATAAAATAAAAATAAGTTTGTATAATCCGACCGAATCTAATATTTCATATATTTATTTAAGTTTTTATAATTCAAATATATCTATAGTAAACAATCAGTTTTATATTAACAATTTGGAGCCAAAGAAAAGTATAGACATAACTTTAACACTTATAATACCCCAAAATATGTATGGTATTATAAATATACCGTATAAATTATCATACTATTCTAATTCTATACTATATAATAATCAAGGTTATATTGTTGAAAAGATTTTAGCATTCCCAAACATAACAGCATCTGGATCTTATTCTTCAGGAACTGTTACAATTAATTTATTCAACTTCGGAAGTTCTCCTGCATATAATTTGTATATTGATGCATATTGTAGTGATTGCATTTTAATACCTAGTCAAGGATATGTAGGTGAACTTTATCCTGGAAATTCTAATTCCATCATATTTTCAGTAAAAAATATTACAGAAAATTCTACAATATTTATTTCTGTTTATTATACAGATTTATATGGAAATATCTACTATGAGAATTATAGTTTTTCTTCAAGATCTTTGGGATTTACTCAAAATATCGTAAAAAATGAAGGAATTCCAACATTTAGTATCATATTAGTAATTGCTATAATTTTTGTTATTTGGGTAATTATAAAAATATTAAGAGGTAAGAAAAATGAGGATTAAGGATTATTTATTTTTATCCATACAACATTTATTGACAAAAAAAGTTAGAACATTTTTAACATCTTTAGGGATAACTATTGGAGTTGCAACAATATTTGTTTTAATATCCTTATCACAGGGATTAAAGTTTGCAATTGAGGATATGGTAAGTACTTTGGGCCAAAAAGTAGTAATATTATATCCAGGTACTAGAATAGGATTTACAAGCCCGATTACAGGATATCTATCAAATAGTTTCATTCAAAATATTAAAAAATTACCTGGTGTAGAAAGAGTATTACCTATATATTATTATCCAACCAGATTTTATTATCAAGATCAAATTGGAACAGGAATATTATATGTTATGAATGTAAATGATGTTCCATACCTTAAATATTACAATCTTAATCTAGAGAAGGGAACTTGGATTTCAAATAATAATCAATGTCAAGTAAATATAGGATATGGTATATCTACAAAATCCATTGATAACAAAATATTAGATTTAGGAGATTATATCATAATATTCGGACAAAAATGTCAAATTGTTGGGATATTTCAACAGACTGGTTCTCCAATTTTAGATAACTTAATAGTATTTCCGGAAGGTTATTATAAAAAGATTAACGGAAATATAAATTATAATTATCTAATTATTATAACCAATGACTTCAATTTAACTTACAATGCGTTAGAAAATTATATAAATAATATAAAGGGCCAGAATTTCGTAATACTAACGGCTCAGACAATTGCAAATCAGATTAATTCTGTCTTATCTGCATTAACAATATTCTCACTTATAATCGCATCCATCTCCATTATTATATCATCAATAAATATTTTGAACACAATGTATACATCCGTGTTAGAAAGATACCAAGAAATTGGGCTTCTTAAAGCACTTGGTATGGAAGATAAACAAATATTATTCTTGTTTTTATTAGAATCTGGTATTATAGGATTAGTAGGAGGTATGTTTGGAATAGTTTTCGGTTTAATACTAGCAAACTTAGCGGTTTATGCATTTAAATATATGGGATTTCCATCATTTCACCCATATATTAGTATAGAACTTATAGTTTTCTCATTGATATTCCCATTTGTAGTTGGAATAATTTCTGGTTTGATACCTGCAATAAAGGCATCTAGAGTAGATCCTATAGAGGCACTAAAATATGAATAAAAAATTTTATAAGTGTATTCTGTGTAAATCCTCTAAATGCTTTCTTAATTCCATGATGTGAGAAGCTACTTCCCCAAGCATTTTACCTTTTAAATGTTTTTCATAAAATTTTATATAATTTTCTAAGTGTTTCTTAATATTAGAAAAGTTTTTATCTTTATCTAAATGATTCTTTTTTATTATATCTAATAACATATGAGCTTTATCATATAGTTCTTTACTTACTCTAAGTAAATAATTTACATCATAAGAATGTTTCAATCCGTCTCCTGCCAAATGCT
>JBMFJL010000042.1:0-5075 GCA_049973735.1 Nanopusillaceae archaeon | reverse complement strand
AACCAATAAAAGAAGAGAAATAATGAATATTACTGAAAAAATAAGAGAATACGTAAAAAAACATAGAATTAATAATGGTTTTGTAATAATATTTCTACCACATGCAACTGCAGCAATATTCGCAAATGAAGATGAAGAAAATATTAAAAAAGATTACTTAAATTTATTAGAAAAATTAGTTCCTGAAAATGGAAATTATTATCATAATAAAATAGATAATAATGCTGATTCTCATCTATTATCATCATTATTTAAACAATTTTATATTATTCCAATAAAAAATAATGATCTTTATTTAGGTACATGGCAGGAAATATTTTTATTAGAATTAGACGGTCCTAGAAAAAGAAGAGTATTTTTGACAATTATAGGGGAATGATATGTAAATGGGCCCGGGGGGACTCGAACCCCCGACTTTCGGGTTAAGAGCCCGACGCTCTACCGACTGAGCTACGGGCCCTACTCTATATTATAATCTTTTATTTCTGGTATAAAGTTTTTTACTATTTCTTTTTGTTCTTTGGTCAAGTTCCCTTCCTTAAGATTTATGGTTATTTTCTTATTATTTTCGTCAATATTAAGATCAAAACTACTTTTAGATATATTATATGCTAAACTCAATATACCAACAATTTTTTCTTTAAGATCAGTCACTTCTCTATTTAACTTTATTTTATATACAAGATCTTTTCCTGCATAAAAATGATTAAAATCTACTAAAACTCTTCCACTATTTATAGATCTTATAACTCCAATCATTCCATCTACATTGACTACCAGATTTTCTTTTGGTATTATATTTCTCTTATAAAATTCGGATATAGGTATTATTTTTATTAAATCTGGATTTCTTTCTCCAAAAGGTCTTTTTAATAAAAAATTATATTCTTTTCCATATTCAGAATTCTTTAATTTCTCCTCTATATCCTTATGTAATATATTGAAGCCCAATGGTATTATTACTGGTTCTCTGGTTTCTTCAAGTAGATTTCCGTTTTCATCATATATTTTATATTCTATCTCAACCCATTTACTCATAAAGAGAATCTTTATAGCAAAATTTATATATAAAATATTAAATTCTTATATTTAGAATTCATCCAAGTAATAAGTTTATAATGATTATTTACAAAATCGATAATCCAATATAGATATATTTATTAATTTTATTTTCAAAAAGAAATTATGACTGATAAAGTTGAACTATTTGACAAAGAGCTTGAAGAGTATTTGGCACAATCTGTGAAAAGAATAAAGGTTGTTGGTTGTGGTGGAGCTGGCAGCAACACTATTTCTACATTGTATGGAATGAATATAGAAGGACCAGAACTAATTGCTGTAAATACGGATGTGAGACATTTACTAATTACAAAGGCGCATAAAAAAATACTTATTGGAAAACAATTAACAAGAGGTCTTGGAGCTGGAAAAGATCCAAAAGTTGGAGAAGAAGCAGCAAAAGAGTCAGAACAAGAAATTAAAAAAGCATTGGAAGGATCAGATGTTATATTTATAACCTGTGGACTTGGAGGAGGAACAGGAGGAGGTTCTGCACCAATAGTAGCAGAAATTGCAAAAAAATTGGGAGCATTAGCTATAGCAGTCTGTACTTGGCCATTTTCACAGGAAGGTTCAAATATATGGGACAATGCTTTATACTCTTTAGAAAGATTAGAAAAAAATGTAGATCTGCTTGTAATAATTCCAAATGATAAATTAACACAACTTTATCCAAATATACCAATGCTACATGCATTTAAAGTTGCAGATTCGCTATTAGCAAATATATTAAAAGATTTAACTGAACTATTAACAAAACCAGGATATATAAATGTAGATTTTGCAGATTTCAGATCAATAGTTTCTGGAGCAGGTTATGGAATATTTGGAATAGGAGAATCAAATTCAGAAAATAAAGCTTCAGAGGCGGTACAAAGAGCATTAAACAATCCATTGGTAGATGTAGATATAACAGGTGCGAAAGCAGCATTGGTCAGAATAGTTGCATCTCCAGACGTAACACCTTCAGAAATAGGAAAAGTATTAGACAATATTAAATCAGTATTAGATCCAAAGGCAAAAATAATACAAGGAATTACATTTGATGAGGAGAAGAAGAATTACATAAGAGTATCTGTAACAATAACAAAATTGAAGAGCATACCGACATTTATATTGGGAATAAAAACAGGAGAACAAAAAATAACAGAAGAAGAGAAAACGAAAATAGAAAAAGAGCTTGGAATAGAAATTATTTAGATTTTTCTATTAATTTTAAATTATTTAAAGGTATATTTAATTGCAGAGGTACTGGAACATCTATTAATTCTATAGTTGCCTCCTTTCGCTTATCATCGATGTTCAATATTTTTCCTCTCGTACCTTTAAATGCTCCAGATAATACTTCTACTATATCTCCTAAAGATAATTCTACTTTCTCTTCTTCGAAATATTTGGATAACTCTTCTATGGATACTTCCTGTGGTAATACTCTCTTTGCATACCTTATCCCAATTATTGCCCTCTGAACTTCCAAAGAATTAACTGCTTCTACAAAAATATATCCTTTTACACCAGGTATTTGCATTATAGAATATATTTCCAAGTTCTTTCTTTTTGCTTCCGCACCCAATATATCTGCTACAAGTTCTTCTTTTCCGGAAGTTACAACTACTACATAAATTGGCATACTAATATACTATATTGTAGACTTATAAATATGATTAGGGCCAAGGTTGCAACCAAGAGAAAGAATAATATTATAATATAAAACTGTTTTCTTATCTGATTCCACTTTGGTTTCGTAGCTGCATCATAAATTTCCCTCATTTCTTCAATAATTTCCTTAAGACCCATTTCTATAATTTTAAAAAATAATATTTTAAAACACATATCTATGGGTAAGACTGAAGTCATTGAATTGTTAGTAGAAGGTGGAAATGCAAAACCTGGACCAAATATAGGACCAAAATTAAGTCAACTTAAACTAAATGTTGGTGAAATAATAAATAAAATAAATGAAGCAACTAAGGAATTCAAAGGATTACAAGTACCAGTAAAAATAATTGTAGATGTTGAAACTAGAAAATATAATATTGAAGTTGGACTCCCACCAACCTCTTCACTATTAAAGAAAGAAGCAGGAATAGAAATAGCAAAAAGGGCAAATAAAAGTGAAATAGTTGGAAACGTCACATTCGAACAGGTATTAAAAGTTGCAAAATTAAAAATGAATGATTTCAATACGAATAATTTAAAGTCTGCAGTAAAAATGGTATTGGGAACTGCTTTATCTTTAGGATTAACAGTAGATGGAAAAGATCCAAAAATAGTAATAAGGGAAGTAGATGAAGGCAAATATGATCATTTACTTAAATAGGATTGATTGATTTAATAAGTTTTCTTATCGGATTTTTCATAGGTTTTATCTCTGCTTTCATAGCACTCATAATAATTATAAAACTATATATAAAAAGATACCTTACTTCTAACAAAGCTCTTGAAGAAATGATAAAACTCTTTTTTAAAAAGTAGTATCATTTTTAAAGATTTCCAATAATCTCATTCCTTATATGGATACTAAAGTCATACAAGAATTATTAGAAAAATCTAGAAAAAGAAGATTTATACAAACTGTAGAATTAATAGTAAATTTAAAGAAGACCTATGATTTAAATAAGAGCGAAAATAGATTTGTTGAATATATTGAATTGCCAAGAGGAAAAGGTAAAAAAACAAAAATAGCAGCTGTAGTAGGACCAGAATTGGAAAAAATTGCAAAGGAAGTATTTGATGGAGTAATAACAAAAGATCAATTAAAAGATTTTGGAGCAAATAAAAGAGAGGCAAAAAAAATTGCAAACAGATATTATATATTTGTAGCTCAAGCCTCTGTCATGGCAGATCTAGGTAAATTTATGGGTAAATATTTATCCACTAGAAATAAAATGCCAAATCCAAAATTCGGAATGATATTTCCAGATAATATAACAAAAGAAGGTTTGATTTCAATATATAACAGAATGCAAAAAATGGTAAGAATAGTTGTAAAAAATCATTATACTTTTGGAATACCAATTGGTACAGAAAGTATGCGTCCAGAGGAACTAAAAGAAAATGCAGAAGCAGTAATCAATTATCTATTCAACAAAATACAGAAAGATAAAATAAAGAGTATATATATAAAGCTAACAATGAGTAAATCAATTAGAATATTATAAAAAATGGTATCTCAACAAAAAATATTGTATGTAAAAGATTTGTATGATACTATTTCTAAATATGATATGATTACAATAGTAAATGTAATGGATGTTCCAACAAGCTCTTTGCAACAGATTAGAAAGAAATTGAAGAGTCAAGGATTTTATCTAAAGGTTGTTAGAAAAAATTTATTAATAAAAGCATTAGAAAGATTGGCAGAAAATGATAAGAACATTGAGAAATTGATAAATGAATTGGAAAATGCAAAAAGAGTAACTATATTATTAATGTTACCAAAAGAAAATATAAATCCATTTATAATAAACAAAATTTTAGAAGAAAATAAGAGTTATAGAAGTGCTAAGGCTGGAGACGTATTAGAGGAAGATATTGTAATTAAAGCAGGTCCAACCAATTTAACCCCTGGTCCTGTATTAACTGAACTAAAGAAATATAATATTAAAACAAAGGTAGAAGGTGGAAAAATAGTAATAGTTGAAGACACAGTAGTAGCTAAAAAGGGACAAGTAGTAGATGAAGGTTTAGCATCTTTATTACAAAAGTTTAATCTTACACCAATACCTGTAAAGGTAAAATTATTATTTGTATATGATAGGAAAAGCAAAATATTATATACTGCAGATATACTTTCTACACCATTAGAAGTATATTTGGGACAAATAAAAGAAGGATTCAGAAGATCTTTAGTATTATCTTTAAAATTGGGTTATCCAACAAAAGAAAACATAAAATTATTATTGAGAAATACATACCAGAATACAATAAAGTTATCATTGAAATCTGGAATTGTATCAAAGGACAACATTAAATTACTGTTAAGCAGAACATACTTATATGCAAAGTTATTAAAA
>JBMFJL010000041.1:0-5403 GCA_049973735.1 Nanopusillaceae archaeon | reverse complement strand
ATTTCATCTAATTTTATATTGACTCTATTCATTGTTTTTATTACAATTTGAGAAATATAGTATTTTATATGCTTCTCCAGAGTTTATATCTTTCATAGCATAAGCCTTCAGCAATCTATATTCTCTGGCTAAATGATTTAAAATGTAATTTAAATACGTCTCTTCTTCTTTTCTAAGAATTATGTACATGTTTGTGCAAGAAGATCCATACAGATTGCTTAATAATTTTGTATTTTCTATCAAATTAGATATGTTGTTAGAGTTTTTATCAGGTAAAACAAGTATTTCCATATAATCATTTGTTTCGAAAATAGGGATTATATTTCTTCTAATTATCAATTCTTCCAATTTTTTAATTTTTGTTTCAAGATTATCGACCATAGGTAATTAATAAAACCTATTCTTAACTAATTCTTGAAGAACTAAATCTATAAAATTCGTCAATGCTATTTAATATTTCTTTTTTTCTTTTTTCTAGTAAATTTACTGTTTCTTCTAATATCTTATTGGCTTTATTATAGTAATCTAAGTTATTCCATTCTTTATGTTTGTTTAATCTATTTTCAGCTTCTTTTAATAATATATAAAATGCTGTAGGATGATCCTGTTTTAAATATTTTCTATTAATTTCATCGGCCAACAGGATAATATCCATACTAGAAATTCTTATATTTTTTGATCGATATTTTCTTATGTAATATATTGCCTCTTCTATAAAGTTTCTGAATGCTTCAGAATGGTTTCCTATGGCGTATATTTGAGAAGCTCCGTATATCATATAGGAATAATTTAAATTTTTTCTATTCATTTCTATAATATCTGGTAGTCTTTTAGAAATTTCCTTTAATGCATCGTCTAGTGATTTTCCATTTTCTATTTCTGTTGAAATTTCTTTAGCTAGAGTCTTTTGCCAACTTAACAACATCAAAATCGCATAGTTAAATACTATGTTAATTGCATAACTAATATTGTTTATTATATATTGTGATGAATTATCAATATTAGTCTTATTAATTTTTTGTTTATTCGAATCAGACAAGACAAATTCTAGAACTTGACGGTAACACCTATAAATATCCTTAGGTCCATTAAAATTATTGCATCTTCCTCTAATTAATTCACTATAGTTTCTGTATAGATCTGTTCTCATATTTATTAAAATTTAGTGATAACACATATAAGTTTATTATTCATTTTGTGATCATATTTGTAACTTAGAATCTCAAATATTATGAAAATCAAAAGACTAAAATAAAAATTGTATTTATTTAATAATATGCTTCATATACGAGTTAAATTATTTTTTAAAAATTAAGAATTATAAAAACTATAAAATATTGAATTAAATAAGTACAATAATTATAAAAATTGGATTTTCAAAAAATAAGATTATCTTTAAAGCTGTTAGATGCCTTTGTTTTCTCTAATCCGTATTATATTTATTTAGTACTCTTTTTAGATTTTTCTTTACTCTTACTTCCACATGCTTCTAAGACATTTTCCATACTAAGTATATAGATCTTTTTGTATTTATAAGTATTGTTGATCTTTAGAATTTTTCAATTAGTTTACTAAAATAGATCTTTATTAAACTTGTAATCTAAAAATTTAAACTTTTTAGAGTTTATACTTTCATTTTTAAAATTTAACTTTTTATATAAATTTCAAAATATAAAATAAACTACTTTATTTAATAAAACGGCCAATTTCTTGATAACTTTAATAGTTGCCTTAATTATATTGATAATATTCCCTATGATTTTCTTTTAATATTTCGTAAGTATAAGTAGGAATTTCTGTTATTGTCATATTGGTATTGTAACTCTCGGATATAATTAATTGAGGTACCTTTGAATATAGATTACTAAAATAGACAATGATAATAACGCTTTATGAAACAAATGGGTTCTAAATATTCAGGTTCCTTATGACTTAAATATGATTCGGAATATCTAGGGAATATATTGGGATATCTTAAACCATGATTAAAAAATAAGAATTAAATTAATTCTTTCAGTAATCTACAAAAAATATAAAAGCTTTTAGAACATTTAAAAATTAATTTATGCTACTTCCATAATATTGTAGTCCGAATCCAGACACGTTTTTATTTTTATTATCTTCTTCACGTTTTTGTTCTTCTAAAGCTGCTTTAACGGCCATTTTTGCTATCATTTCTGCAAAATCTTTTGTAATAGTAGGTTTTCCATATTTTACTGTAAAATATATATAACCCAAATTTGTAATCATATATCTGATAGCATCATTAGTTTCATAAGGTCTATTTACATCAATTTTACTTATTGGCTCCCTTATGTAATGATATAAAGAATTTATGAAAGTCATTCTTTTTATAATTTCTAATAAAGTTTGATATTCATTTGAAGAAAGATTACTTACAAGATTATAGAGATCAATATTTCCATCTGAGAATTTCTCTAGTAAGCTTTTATATCTATTCGAATGTTTAGCTATTAAGTTATCTAGTGTTTTCAATTCTTCTTCTATTTTCTCATCTAAATATAATAATAATGATGCAGTTATTGATGCAAAAAATGATGCTCTTAATAAATTTTTTATTAAAGGGTCATTGAATTTTTTTCCAAGAGCATCGTGTAAAGATTCTGAGGATGCTATCCTTAACATAGTAATTATGGAGGCCAGAAGGGATATAGTTTGCACTATTCCATTGAGATAGCTTGTGTTTATATCTAGAGTAATTTTATATTTTAGATCTTGTGTATTATTTTCCATTTGCTTTTTTGCATATGCTAACATAAGGTTTTCTTCATTTTCTGCCACCGTCTTTAATATATATTTACTAGTTGGTTCTACCAGACCTCTTATATCAATAGTTCCAGAATCAAGACCTCTTATTTTATCTAGGAGATCCGATAAAGATCTTCTAATAGATTCTTTATCTTCTATATTTAACATTACGCGGTTTTCATTTATTTCCATATCTGAAGCTATTATGGCGAAGTTTCTAGTTGCATTTAATACAAAATTTTCTACTAACTCATCTAAAGGATACTCGTCACTGCTCATAAGAAATGATACTAAAACATTATTTTTATAAATGTATTTACCTTGAATAATCTAAAGATTTTTATATAGTTTAAGATACGATGAATACGATTTTGAATAAATGGAAAATTTATTTTTCATTAATTTTTTCTCTTTTAGATAAATAATTATTTTTATTTCATATGCTTTAATAAGATTTCTAACTTTTCTTAATTTTTTATCTAATTTTTTATCCTATATAGTTCAATTACTAATTTTGCAATATATCTCTACTTTCAGATTATATTCTAGAATTTTTTATCTACATGTATTAATCTACTGTTTTTCTATTTTGTTTTTTCTATATTACTAGTAACACCAATTACTTTATCAAATGATCTAAAGCATGAAGGTTCTTTGTTATCTATAGTATTATACACTCCTTTTTCTCCATTTAGATACATCATAACTTTCTGATAGTAAGGATATATATAACGATCTTTTTCTATATGTTCTTCAATCTCTTTTATCACGTTTATCAATTCCTTATTACTATATACTTTCATCAATTTATTTATAAATTCTATTCTCTTTTCTTTATTTAGATGCAGTAATATATATGCTATATATGCCCCTATTTCATATGTTGTTATTTTTCTTCTTTTTACTAATCCATATACTCTATTTTTGATTTTATCTAATAAATTATTATATTCGCTTTTTATTGTAGCTTCATATCTAATAATTGGATCTATTTTATATTCTTCTATTAACATATTTTTTACTAATTCTTCACTAAAAATCTCTGATAAAAGAACGTTAGATATTGTAGTAGTTACTATTTCTTCTGTACTTTTACCTTTTAATAGTTCTGATATACTAAGAAGTTTATAATAATAGTAATAAGACATGAGCAATAATGCCAATGAGAGTACAGAATAATTTGGTGGTAGGATATGTCCTAATAATGTTAGAGCTAAAGCCATAAATAGGTTTTTTGTATAATACTTGTTTATTACTTCCCTGATATCATGAACTTTTTCATGAAATACAGTTTCAAAAAATAGATAGATTTCTTTTATATATTTTTTATTTTCCTCTGATAATTTTAATTTCCTAAGATTCTCTATTCCATTTAGTTTTAGGATATCTTTAGCTTTTATATAATTATCAACTATCTCTTTATCTATTATAATTAAACTATATAATGCATATGATCCATTTAGACCATCTGCAAAGGGAATTTTGCTAACAATTACCAGAGAAGGTCTTCGACTATTTAAAATATTATCTAAACCATTATTTAAAATATTATCTAAACCATATTTTCTTGCAGAAATTTTAAACATATTCAGAGCTTCTTCTATATGACTTTTATATAAGGCAGGAATTATCATAATCCATATTTTATAGAAGCATTTATATTTGTGATTACTTTGCGATTACAATATATTTATGTATAAAATTACAGAAGTTATTAGAAAGAGGAATATACTAAAAGTTGAAAAATTAAGATTATTTGATAAAAAATATAATAAGGAAGAATTGTTTAAATAAGATAAAGAAAAAATATGAAAATATTAAATGAGCAATCGGGCGATATATTTGATAAAATATTTTTTGAATATGTTATAATTCATAATTTGAATATATTATAACATGGTATTTTATATATTCATTGGATTAACAGTAACTTTTATTTTTATATATAGAATATTTAGTTTTTATGTATTTTAAATTATCTTTTTTATCTTTTATTGCTTTTTCTATTATTTCTAGTACATGTGTTTCTATATTTCTTCTCTTTTTAATAATTATAACTCCAAAAGAATGAATATTCATAATTAATATTTGCATTATTTATAGTGAGAATTTAGTATCTTTTATTTTAGATTTTACAATATTTTTAACATGTGGACCCAAATAAATTCCAAAAACATTTTTAGTAAATCTATCAAATGAACATATATTACTACTAGATATTAATCCACATATTTTACATCTATTATATTTATACTTCTTATTAACCATAGATCTATAATTTTCTTTATATTCTTCTAATCCTCTTAAAAATCTAATTTTTATTCCAGGTTGTTTTCTTTCTAATTCTTCAATAAAGTTCCTTAAGAAATCTATGTACATATCCTTTGGTCTAAATGGACATGGTTCTGGAACAAATGGTAAATTATTTGCAATTGCATATAAAAATATTTCCCTCTCATATGTTTCATATAAAGGTCTAATATGAGGAATTCCTCCCAATACATTTTCTGTTTTTGGTACCAATTTTGATAAAGAAGCATAGTCATGAATTAAAATAGATTTTAATGCATATACCATTATATCATCTGCATTATGTCCTGTAGCAACTGAAGTTGATTTTGTTTCATATGCTAC